>NZ_BMQM01000019.1 GCF_014648115.1 Deinococcus seoulensis | reverse complement strand
CTCAAAACATCTTTGGGTGGTTCCGGCACGCCCATCCATCGGCATTCTTATGACAAATGCTCTAAGCGCACCTGACGCGACCCTGAACGGCGGCCACCCTCCGCCTGGGGGGGTGGCCGCCGTTCGGGGCGTTGGGGGGTTACCCCGCCGGGTTTACTTCATCAGGCGGAGTTTGCGCTGGTGGGCGGTCTCCTCGGGGAAGATCACGAGGCCCTGCTGCGGCAGGAAGGTGCGGCTGTAACGGGCCTTGGCCTGGGGTTTGAGGCTCAGGTTCTCCAGGCCGTTCAGGTTCTCGAACCACTTGTACGCCTCGACCTTCACGCCGGCCGCATTGGCGGCGTCGATCACGGCGCGGTAGCCCTCGTGGGCCAGTTTGGCGGCGCCCAGGTAGTCCAGGGCGTCGTACTTGGCCTTGGCTTGCGTGAACAGCGTGTCGGCCGATTTGGCGGTGCTGCTCACGGCGCTGGCCTTCTGGGCGCGGCGCACGCTTTCCAGCGCGGCGTTGGCGTTGTTCAGGTACGCGGCGGTCAGGTAGCGGTACTGGCTGTCCAGGTTGAACTGCCCGAAGGTGCGGGACAGGTCGTTGTACGACATGATCGAGGCGCTCTGGTCGCCCAGGTTCACGAACGTGAACTCGCCGCTGGGGCCGTACGAGACGTTCTGCTCGCTGTCGTAGCCGTCGTGGGGGTGAGAGAGGCTCAGGTGGTGGCCGATCTCGTGGACGGTGGTGTCGGTGAAGCCGTACCCGGCCTCTTTCAGTTCGGGGGTCAGGAAGGAGTACACGAAGCTCTGCGTGCCGGTCTCGCCGTCGTCGTACGCGATGCCCAGCAGGCCACCCTGGCTGTTGCTGCCGTCGTTGAACAGGTACACGGGCAGGCGGTACGTGCCGGGTTTGGTGGTCTTGTACGCCTCACGCAGTTCCTTGACCGACGCCTGGAACAGCGGCTCGCCGAAGATGTCCGCGTAGTCGAAGGTGCAGATGTCCTCGAAGCTGGTCGCGAAGAAGCACTTGTAGGCGTCCGCAAACGAACCGTCCAGCGTCGTGGGTTTCAGGGTGGTGTTGAACTTCGCGAACGGCTGGAGGGGCTGCACGCGCTCCTGCGCCAGCTGGGGTTTGAGGACGGTCGCCGGGTCGGGTGCGCCCGCGCCCTGCTCGACGTGCAGGTCCAGCGCGATCTCATCGGGCATCTGTGGGGGCGTCAGCGCGGCGCGGTAGATGGGGCTGGGCGTGAACAGCAGGTTGATCGCCACGTAGCGGGTCACGAGCGCCAGGTCCGGGCTGACCTTGCGGCCGTACCCGATGTTCGCCTTGCGGGTGCCGTACTCCCAGATGGGCGGCATGCGGTAGTCGGGCACGCCGTCGCCGTCCACGTCGGGGCTGGTCACGTCGTAGGCGGCGGTCCAGGGGTCCGGGTTGGCGGACAGGTCGTAGAACCACACGCGCTGCGCGGCCTTGCCGTCGCGGGTGCTGCCGCCCCAGGCGGTCAGGCGGCGGCTGTCACGTTTGCCGAACTCGGTGTTCGTGTCGGTGTCCTTGGCGTCCAGGCGGGCGTAACTGTGGAACTTGAAGTCCGGCCGGTCGTACCAGTTGATCATGTAGACGGTGTACTCGCCGTTCTTCACGCCCACGCGCGTGCCGTTGTCGGCCAGCCAGTTCTCGGTCTGCAACGCATCGATCACGATGTTGTTGTCGGGGTCGATGGCGCGCGTGATGTTCCCGGCTGGCGCCTCGCAGTCGGCGTCACCGGTATCCGGGTTCACGCCCTGGCAGTTGAAGTAGCTTTCCTGGTCGGTCAGCGTCGCCTTTTTGCCCGCACCGGCTGCGAACTTGAAGAAGTCGTCCTCGAAGGCCTGATCGGCGAACACATAGTTGTAATCGAAATCGAACGACGTGCCGGTCTTCTCGGTGCGGCCGTACGCACTGGGAATGCGGTTCACGGCGTCGTACGTGGCGGGCAGCGTATCCCGGAAGTCCTGGGTGTTGATCTGCCGCGCGGTCGGCACCTGCCCCGGAGGGGTCTGGCGGTAGCCCACGAACACCACGTTGACCTTCAGCTTGGTGTTGATGGTGTCACTCACGCCGGGCTTGAGGGTCTGCAGGACGCCGAAATCGGTCTGCGTGCCGGGCGTGGGCGTGGTGGGGGTAGGCGTGGTGGGCGTCTGACGGCAACCGGCGAGCAGGGAGACGCTGAGGAGGGCGGCGGCAACGGCAGTGTGTTTCATGAGACTCCTGAAAAAGGGTGAGGCACCAGACCGGAAGGGTACGGAGAACGCAGGTGCGCGGGCAGACCCGGGCGGCAGAGAGTACCTGCGGGCGGTGAGCGTCGGCGGGCGCTCCATGAGAAGCGCATGCCGGTTGAGTGAATCAAGGGGCATTCTAGGAGGCCAGCGGCGCATTGCAAGCAGGTTTGCACGCGGCCCGTACCGGGTGGGCACCCTTGACCCTGGGCGGCCCGGGACGCTAGGCTGCGCGGTAGCTCCTGCGTGGAGCGACCCACTTCAGAGCGCCCGAGAGAACTGGCTCGTAGACGGCGCGGCAACCGGACCTCATCGCGTCACGGTGCCAAGGCCAGCCCACCCGCCGCGGGTCAACGATGACCGCCGGGAGGGACCAAGAGGGAAGGTCACGCGGTTGATTCGGTTCAGCGCCCCTTCTCGCAACCCACGAGCAGGGGCGCTTTCCACGTCTGGAACGCCGCCCCGACGGTTCTCATCACCGAAGGAGGCGCACGTCATGGCGCACAAGTTTGAAACGTTGCAGGTTCACGCCGGTCAGCAGCCGGACCCGGTCACCGGGGCGCAGCAGACGCCCATCTACGCCACGAACAGTTACGTGTTCCAGTCCCCCGAGCACGCCGCCGACCTGTTCGGCCTGCGGGCCTTCGGGAACATCTACAGCCGCATCATGAACCCCACGAACGCCGTGTTCGAGCAGCGGGTCGCGGCGCTGGAGGGCGGCGTGGGCGCGCTGGCAGTCGCCAGTGGGCACGCCGCGCAGTTCCTGGCGATCACGAACGTCGCGCAGGCCGGGGACAACATCGTGTCCAGCCCGAACCTGTACGGCGGGACCGTCAACCAGTTCCGCGTGACCCTGAAACGCCTGGGCATCGAGGTGCGTTTCACCAGCCGCGAGGAACGCCCGGAGGAATTCACGGCCCTGATCGACGACCGCACCCGCGCCGTGTACCTGGAAACCATCGGGAACCCGGCCCTGAACATCCCGGATTTCGAGGCGATCGCGGCCGCCGCGCACGCCCAGGGGGTCGCGGTGTTCGTGGACAACACCTTCGGCGCCGGTGGGTACTACTGCCAGCCGCTGAAATACGGCGCGGACGTGGTGCTGCACTCGGCCAGCAAGTGGATCGGCGGGCACGGCAACGGCATCGGCGGCGTGATCGTGGACGGCGGCACCTTCGACTGGGGCAACGGCCGTTACCCCCTGATGACCGAGGCCAGCCCCAGTTACCACGGCCTGAACTTCTGGGAGACGTTCGGGGAGGGTAACCCGCTGGGCCTGCCGAACGTGGCGTTCATCACCCGCGCCCGCACCGAGGGCCTGCGCGACCTGGGCCCCACCCTGGCCCCGCAGCAGGCGTGGCAGTTCCTTCAGGGCCTGGAAACCCTGAGCCTGCGCGCCGAGCGGCACGCGCAGAACACCCTGGCGCTCGCGTCGTGGCTGGCGGCCCACCCGGACGTGGCGCGCGTCACTTACCCCGGCCTGAGCAACCACCCGCACTACGACCGCGCGCAGCATTACCTGCCGCGCGGGGCGGGCGCGGTCCTGACCTTCGAACTGCGTGGCGGGCGCGCGGCGGGCGAGGCATTCATCCGCGCCGTGAACCTCGCGCAGCACGTCGCGAACGTCGGGGACACCCGCACGCTGGTCATTCACCCGGCCAGCACCACCCACAGCCAGCTGAGCGCCGAGGCGCAGGCGGCTGCGGGCGTCACGCCCGGACTGGTGCGCGTGTCGGTGGGCATCGAACACATCGACGACATCCGCGAGGACTTCGCGCAGGCGCTGGCCGCCGCGCTGACCGAAACGGACGCCGTCCAGCCGGAAGCCGCACAACCCGGAGTGACGCAACCCGGAGTGGTGCAGTGACCGCCCAGACGCACCCCGCCCAGGTCCACCTCCCGCTCCCCGCGAGCAGCGAGGCGGACGACGCGACGGCCGCCACGGACCGATGTCAGGCGGGCCAGCCTGACCTGACACCCGCCGCGCAGACCGCCCGTCTGTTCCGGCACGCGCCCCTGCTGCTCGACTGCGGACAGCCCGTCAGTGACGTGACCGTCACGTACCACACGTACGGCACGCCACAAAGCACCGCCACCCTCGTCCTGCACGCCCTGACCGGCACCAGCGCCGTGCACGAGTGGTGGCCGGACTTCCTCGGGGAGGGAAAACCCCTGGACCCCACGCGTGACTACGTGATCTGCGCGAACGTCCTCGGCGGCTGCGCCGGCACGACCGGACCCGCCGACCTGCCCCGCGTGGCGGGCGCCGACGCCCCCCTGACCCTGCGCGACATGGCCCGCACCGGCCGCGCGCTGCTCGAACACCTGGGCGTGAACCGCGTGCGGATCGTGGGCGCCAGCATGGGCGGCATGCTCGCCTACGCCTGGCTGCTGGAATGCCCGGACCTCGTGGAACGCGCCGTGATCATCGGCGCCCCGGCCCGCCACTCACCGTGGGCCATCGGCCTGAACACCGCCGCCCGCAGCGCCATCCGCGCCGCGCCCGGCGGGGAAGGCCTGAAGGTCGCCCGGCAGATCGCCATGCTCTCGTACCGCAGCCCCGACAGTTTCGCCGTCACGCAGACCGGCCAGCGCGTGCCCGGCGTGCCCGCCATCACCAGTTACCTGCACCACCACGGCGAGAAACTCCAGGCGCGCTTCTGCGAACGCAGCTACGTGGCCCTGACCGGCGCCATGGACGCCTTCCAGCCCACCGATCAGGAACTGCGTACCATCCAGACGCCCACCCTGGTCGTCGGGATCAGCAGCGACGTCCTGTACCCACCCGCCGAGGTGCAGGCCGGCGCGTCCCTGCTGCCCCGCGCCGACTACCGCGAACTGGACTCCATTCACGGCCACGACGCCTTCCTGATGGACCCCGGTCCCCTGCCCACCCTGGTCAGCGCCTTCCTGAACCGCTGAAGGGGGGGCGCTGACTCCGGCCCGTCCGACCCTGCCAGCTCCACGCCCGGAATCCGTATCAGTCCGGCAGGCAGGCGCGCAGCAGGGCCGCCACCTGCGCCGCCGTGCCGGTCAGGGTGTGCCGCTCCAGTACGCGCTGGCGGGCCTGCACTCCGAACTGCGCCGTGCGGTCGGGGTGGGCCGCCATGGCGCGCAGTGCCCGGGCCAGCAGGTGCGGGGCGGGCGGGACCAGCAGGCCGTCCACGCCGTCGCGGATCAGTTCGGCCTGCGCGGGAATGGGTGTGGTCACGACCGGCAGACCCGACGCCATGGCTTCCAGCGTGACCAGCGACTGGTTCTCGGCCAGGGTGGGTTGCAGCAGCGCGTCGGCGGCGCGGTACAGGTCCGGCAGGTCCCAGCGGCGGCCCAGGAACGTCACGTTGCGCAGGCGCAGCGCGCGGGCCAGGGTGCGGGCTGCGCTTCCCACGCCGGAATCCATGTCGCCCGCGAACACGAAGTTCAGGTGCGGGGCGTGCCGGGCCGCCAGCACGGCCGCCAGCTGGTTCTTTTCCGGCGCGAACCGGCCCGGCACGAGGACCGTGAAGCCACTGAAGCCCAGGCGGGCGCGCAGCGCTGCGCGTTCGGCGGGCAGGGCGGGCTGGTAGCGGTCCGGGTTCACGCCGTTCGTCAGGCCGCCCACGCGGGGCAGGTTCATCTCGTTCTGTAAGAAGGCCTGCCCCCACCGTGAGACGGTCACGACCGAGTCGGCGCGGCGCAGGCCACCCAGTTTGGTCGCGCGGTACACCTGCCGGTACCAGCCCTTCAGTCCGGCCGGGTAGTGGTAGTCCAGCTGATCGTGCACCACGGCCACGCGGGGCGCGTGCAGGGCGTCCAGCGCGCGGTACGTGCCGGGGTTCCAGGCCTGCACGGCCCGCAGGTCGAAGCTGTTCAGGTCAGCCGTGACGGTCTTCAGGTCGTCGTACCGCGTGGCGGGCACCCCGGCCGCCCCGAAGCGCCGGGCGAGTTCATCCAGCGCCTCGCCGCGCGGCAGGAACACCGTGGGGTTCAGGCCGTGCGCGGGCAGGAGGGGCAGCACGTCCAGCAGCCAGACCTCGCTGCCCGCCACGCGTGGCGCGTCGGTCAGGAACGCCACGCGCAGCGCGGGCAGCGTCACTCGACTGCTTCGCCGCGCTGGAGTTTCACGGCGCGCACGAGGTTCTGGTACATCAGGGCGCTGGTCAGTGGGCCAACGCCGCCCGGAACGGGTGATTGCGCGCGCACCGGCAGGTCCGGCAGGGCGTCCCCGACGACCCCGCCGGGTTGCACGTTGATGCCGGCGTCGATCACGACGTGGTGCGGCTGCACGTGTTCCGGGCGCAGCAGTCCGGCGCGGCCCACGGCGACCACGATGGCGTCCATGCCCGCCAGTACGCGGCCCAGGTCGCGGGTGTGTTCGTTGCAGAGGGTGACGGTCGCGCCCCGGTTGTTCAGCATGAAGGTCAGGGGGCGGCCCACGGTGCGTCCGGGGCCGATCACGGCGATGTTCAGGCCGCGCAGGTCGTCGCCCAGCGCGGCGCGCAGCAGGAACCGGATGGACCGTGGCGTGGGCGGCAGGAGTGCCTCGGCTTCACGTCCGGCGGCGATCAGGGCGAGGTTGGCGGGGCTGAGGCCCTCGACGTCCTTGCGGGGCGCGAGTCGCAGCAGGGCGGCGTCGGCGTCCAGGCCCGGCGCGAGCGGGAGTTCCAGCATGATGCCGTGCACGCCGGGGTCGGCGGAGAGTTCGTCCAGCGTGGCGTGCAGGGCGGCGTCGGTCAGGGTGTCGCCCAGGTCGCGGGCGGTGAACTGCACGCCCAGGCGTTCGGCGCGGCGGGCCTTGCTGTCCACGTACACGCGGGAGGCCGGGTCGCCGCTGGCGAGCACGCTGACCAGGTGCGGGCGGAAGGTCCAGGCGCGCAGGTCGGCCTTCACGTCGCGCGTGACCTGATCGGCCAGCGCCTTGCCGGTCAGGAGCGTGGGCGCAGTGGCCGTGTCGTGACCTGGGGTGTCGTGACCTGGAGTGTGGTGGGCCTGGGTGTGGTGGGCCGGGGTGGGGGAATCTGGTGTGGGCATCTGGGAATCCGATCGTGAGAGGGGAGCTGGGGTGCCGGGCGGCGGGTGTCCGGGACAGCATACCGATTTGCCTGTGGGTGCAGCGGGCGGTCATACGGACTCCGATTGAATGGACGCCCGTGCTGTTCGGGGGGGTCGGAGGCCGGAACGGGAACGGAGAGGCCGGGCGGGGTAGCGGGCCGATCCCTACACGTGGTCTTAACCAACGGGCATTCTTTGACGTAAAAAGGCTCATTTCGGGTGGATTCCAATCCCCTGGGGGGGGATACGTGAAGACCTTCACAGCGTCCGCCACAGCGCGGGCCTATCTTCTGTCCAGATGGTCATTGACGCCCCCCGCCCCGCCCGCGCCCGCAGCGCGGAAGAAAAGAACCGCCGCCGCGACGACATCCTGCGTGCGGCCGAACGCCTCTGGACGACCACCACCTACGCCGACCTGAGCATGAACCAGGTGGCGCGCGAAGCCCGGCTGGCCAAGGGCACGCTGTATCTGTACTTCGACACCAAGGAAGAACTGTTCCTGGCGCTGCTCAGCGAGCACCTGAACGCCTGGATCACCCGCACCGCCGAGATCCTTCAGGAACGCCAGCCCCGCACGCCCGCCCAGGTCAGCGACGCCCTGCTGGACTCCAGCGAGACCCTGACCCCGCTGCGCCGCCTGCTGGTGCTGCTGGGCACCGTGCTGGAACGCAACGTGCGCCCCGAACTGGCCACCGAGTTCCGCCGTGACCTCGACGCGCAACTGGGCCGACTGGTCGAGCACATGCCGTACAGCCAGCCCACCACCCTGCGCATCCTGCGGCACCTGTACGCCGTGGCGATCGGCTGGCAGCAGTTCAGCGAGTCCCTGCCCGGCCTGGACCCGCAGACCGGCGAACCCACCCAGGACGCCCAGTGGACCTTCCAGAGCGAGTTCGAACTGGCGCTGCGTTCGGTCGTGGATCACCTGGCCGCGCAGGACACCGCCGCGCAGTAACCCGCCCCTCCGCAGCAGCGCCAGACGTCATGTGTCTGGCGCTGCTGCTCATGGCACCTGCCGCCCGCTGAAGGGCAGGAGTTCATACGGACTCCGATTGAACGGGGAAGGTCATTCAATCCGAGCGGATGCGAGTGGGAAACAAACAGCAGTCCGTATCAGCGCAATGATGCGGACAGGTTCATCACTTCAGGGCAGACCAGCGATGAACACGCAGTGTGTACCCCTCCCCCTTGAGTGGGGAGGCTGGGAGGGGGTGAGCAGGAATGGCGTGACAGAAGACGTGTTCCATGCTGTTCCCCTCTGGCACCCGGACAGTGTCCGCACCATTGATCAGCGGCGGAACTTACCGACCGAGAGGGTCCAGTTCAGCGTGACAGGCCGGGTCGCGGTGCCCAGGTTCACGCCCGCCGCCTCACAGGCCCGCCGGGCGGTGTCCGGCACGAGCGGCAGCACGTTCAGGGTCGTGCCCAGCCGCGCCGGAAGGTACTGCACGCCCAGCGTCACGCCGCGCAGGCAGGCGGGCGCGCGGCCCACGATGAACTCCTCGTCCCGCAGGGCCGGAATCACGCTGGCTTCCGGCACGACCTTCCAGGCGCCCGCACCCTGCCACGCGAACACGTGCCGCACCTGACACTGCCCGGCCGCGCACCACTCGCGGTTCAGGACCAGTAGCGCCTGCCCGGCGCGCAGGAACGTCGCGGCCCGCACGGTCGTGAAGGTCGGCCCGGCGGACTCCAGGGCGCTGTGCCCGCGCCATTCCAGGTAGTGGTTCGGGGCGTCGTGCACCTGCACTGCGAACAGGTTCTGCGTGGCGGGCCAGTCCAGCCGTTCGCGGCGGGCGTAGGCCAGCAGGGACGCCTCGCCCGCCGCCGGCTGAAAGGACGTCATGAAGCGCCGCACGCCCTCCAGCGGCCCCAGCGGGTCGGGCTTGAGGGCCTGCGCGGCCGCGCCCGGCAGGGTGACCGCGCCCAGCAGCGCAGCGGCGCGGATCATCAGACTGAATACAGGATCACGTTTGAACACTTCACCGTTCATAGCGCCTGCACTCTGACTGGAACCTGACGGGCACCGGGCGTTCCTGCCTGCGCGTTCCTGTCTGCCTGTGCGCGGGCAGTGCCGCCCGGCGCGGCGCGTATCCTGCGCTGGTATGCGCGTAGTACTGAAACTCGGCACCAGCGTCCTGACCGCCGGCACGGACCGCCTGCACCGCCCCCGACTGGTGGACCTGATGCGCGGCCTGGCCGCCGTGCGCGCCGCCGGGCACGAGGCCGTGCTGGTCACCAGCGGCGCCGTCCTGGCCGGCTGGGAGGCGCTGGGCTTCCCACCGCGCGACCGCACCCTGGCCGAGAAGCAACTGCTGGCCGCCGTCGGGCAGGGCCGCCTGATGCACACGTACGCGCAACTGGCGGACCTGTACGGCCTGCCGGTCGCGCAGGTCCTGCTGACCGCCGACGACTTCCGGGACCGCACCCGCTACCTGAATGCCCGCACCACCCTGGACGCCTGCCTCGCGCGGGGCGTCATGCCGATCATCAACGAGAACGACGCCGTGGCCCTCGAGCAGATCAAGGTCGGGGACAACGACACCCTCTCGGCGTTCGTGGCGAACCTGACCGAGGCGGACCTGCTGGTCATCCTGACCGACGCGCCCGGCCTGTACACCGCCGACCCGCGCAGCGACCCCGCGGCCACGCTGATCCCGGTCGTGGAACGCGTCACCCCGGACGTCTGGGCGCGCGCCGGGGGCGCCGGATCGCACCGCGGCACGGGCGGCATGCACACCAAGATCCAGGCGGCCGAGATCGCCACCCGCGCCGGAACGCCCGTCGTGATCGCCCCCGGTGACGCCCCGGACGCCCTGGTGCGCATCGTGGGCGGCGAGGCCATCGGCACGCGCTTCCTGGCCGCCGGAACCCGCCTGGAAGCCCGCAAACGCTGGATCCTGGCCGAGATCGCCGCCGGGCGCGTCCTGCTGGACGACGGGGCCGCCCGCGCCGTCCGCGAGCGCGGCGGGAGCCTGCTGCCGGCCGGGATCACGCAGGTCGAGGGCAGCTTCCGGCGGGGGCACACCATCCGCCTGATCGACCCCGGCGGCCACGAGATCGCGCGCGGCCTGACCCGCTACGCCTCGGCGGACCTGACCCGCATCGCCGGGCGGCACTCCCGCGAGATCGAGGGCCTGCTGGGCTTCACGTACGGCCCGGAAGCCGTGCACCGCGACGACCTCGTGCGGCTGTAGACCCGTGCGGCGCAGGCACGCGGCCCACACGCAGCGCCCGTAGCGCCGCCTATACTGCCGTGCGTGCTGTTGCCCATGCTCTCCATTCCGCTGCTCGCCTCCCAGTTGACCGTCGCGGACCCCGCCGGAGACGCGCGCGGTGACGGCGGGTACATCCTGCCCACCCGGCCCGCCATCACGGCCGAGATGCTCGACCTGCGTTCCTTCTCTGCCGACAGCAGCGGCGACACCATGCGCTTCACCGTCAGTTTCGGGCAGATGGGCAACCCCTGGAACGCGCCGGGCGGCTTCAGCGCCGGGGTCACGGACATCTTCGTGAAGGGCGCACTGGGCGGGCAGCAGGTCCTGGCCGACACGGGCCTGCGCGTGCGCGAGCAGGGCGGCTGGCAGTACCACCTGCGCGTCACGGGCACCGGCGCCACCCTGCACGAGGCGAACACGCTGGGCACCCTGACCACCCGCCCCGCACCGACCGTGCAGGTGCAGGGCACCAGCCTGATCATCGACGCGGCCATTCCCGCCGGGAACTACGGGTACTGGGTGACCAGCAGCGTGTACACGCCCCTGTCCGCCAGCGGCATCCTGAAACCGGGGCAGGACACCCGGCCCACCGCGTTGCAGGCCGGACGGAGCGGCGCGCCCACCCCGGTCGACGTGCTCGCCCCCGCCGGGGACACGCAGGCGTTCACGAACGACACGCTGGCCGCCGTGGGTGAAACGCGCGACTGGGTCAGCATCGCCCTGATCGTGCTGGGCGGCGCGGGCCTGCTGATCACCGTGATCGCCACCACGCTGGTCTGGCGCCGACTGGCCCGCCCGTCGTGAACGTCCAGGCGGCCGCCGCCCCCCGCGCCCTGATTCCCGCGCCGCTGCTGATCCTGACCGCCGCCGTCCTGTGGGGCCTGCTGGGCATCCTGGGCAAGCAGGCGCAGGCGGCCGGGATCGCCCCGCTGGAAGTCGCGTTCTGGCGCGCCGCCCTGGCCGGGGGGCTGTACGCGCTGCATGCGGCCGTGATCCGCGCGCCCCTGCCACGCGGCCGGGACCTGCTCGTCACGGCCGCGTTCGGCGTGGCGGGCGTCAGCGTGTTCTACGGCAGTTACCAGCTGGCCGTCCGGGCGGGCGGCGCGAGCCTCGCGAGCGTGCTGCTGTACACCGCGCCCGCTTTCGTCGCCCTGATCGGCTGGGCGGCGTGGCGCGAACGCCTGGGCCGGCGCGAGGCCCTCGCCATCGGCGGCACGCTGGGCGGCATCGGCCTGATCAGCCTGGGCGGCGGGCAGGGCGTGACCGTCAGCCCGGCCGCGCTGGGCCTGGGCCTGACGGCCGGGTTTACGTACTCGCTGTACTACATCTACGGCCGCGCCTTCTTCGACCGCTACGCGCCGCCCGCGCTGCTGGCCGTCGCGCTGCCCGTGGGGGCCGCGTGCCTGCTGCCGTTCGTGACGTTCAGCGCCAAGACCGCGCCCGCCTGGGGCAGCCTGATCGCCCTGTCGTTCTTCAGCACGTACCTGGCGTACCTGGCGTACAGCGCGGGCCTGCGCCGCCTGAACGCCACGCGCGCCAGCGTGATCGCCAGCCTGGAACCCGTCGTGGCGGCCGGACTGGCGGCCCTGCTGTTCGCAGAGCGTCCCGCGCCGCTGGCCCTGCTGGGCGCGGCCCTGGTCATCGGGGCCGCCCTGCTGCTCAGCCTGCAACCCGCCGAGAAGCACCCGCCCGTCGAGTAGGAGGGTGGCGAAAATCAGCCAGGTAGTCCCCTAGAAGGGCAACGAGGAAGGCGTCGCATGATCTACCAGATCGAGAACGACCTCAGACAGGTGACAGAGAGCGGTCAGTGGGACGCCAGGTTGATTCGCTTCCCTCACTGGGGTGATGCCACCTTCACGAACCCCACCATTGACTACACCTCCAGGGCACCCACCCCCGTGGAATTTATCGGTGAACTGGCACGCTTGCAGCAGGTGGACTTCCCTTATCTCGATCAGGGGATCCTGCCGCTGATGTCCATGCGGATGCTGATGGTACTGCTCTCTACTGGCGAATTTCCCTATCGCCTTCATCCCACCAGGATCTACGACCTATCCGTCCAGGATCAGGTCGTCGCACCACAGGACGGCGAAAGGACGCAGACTGTCATCACCGACCCCACCCTCTATACGGACACCTTCTTCCTCGTTCAGCTTCTGGAGTGGTGCGACGTGCTTGACCGTCAGCGGACGATCCTCGCAAAGAGCGAATACAACGCCCGTGGAAAACGGATCGGAGTGACTGGCATGCGGGCGAAGGAAGCGGACAGCCTGTACCTGGACAGTGAAGCCATTGAGCGGCTCGCGTTGACGGTGCCCGAAATGACGCTTCCAGGGGCCTTCCGGATCAAAGACCTGTCAACCCGCCTCCTGTGCACACGGAAAACAAAGCAGGCGTGCCGCGATGCTGGCCTGAGAGGCGTCTCGTTCCGGCCTATTCCAACGCCTCTTGAAAGCGGTGACCGGGCAGTGGACGGCGGCTACAGGCTCCTGCCTGAGGAAACGTTGTCCTCCTTTGATTTGGACTCCGGTTGAGTTGGTGGGCAGAACTGTTCAATCCGAGCAGACGTGCCCCGCCTAAGCCAGTGCGGCGTTCAGTTCGTCGCGGAAGGTGCGGGCGGCCTGCACGCTGGCCGGTACGTCCAGGCCGCGTGCGTACTGCACGCCCCGGCTGGCGCTGGCCAGCGCCCCGGTGCCGCCCGCGTCGAAGGCGGGGGCCAGTTGCGCCGCCGTGGCTCCCTGGGCGCCCAGGCCCGGCAGCAGCAGCAGGGCGCGCGGCATCCGGGCGCGGAACGCGGCGAGGTCCTGCGGGTGCGTGGCGCCCACGACCGCGCCGACGCTGGCGTACTCGCCGTCCTCGGCGGCGTTCAGGCGCGTGATCTCGTCGGCCACGCGTTCGCTGACACCGTGCCCCTGAAGGTCCGCCTGTCCGGGGTTGCTGGTCTTCACGAGCACGAACACCGCGCCGCCACTGGCGCGGGCCGTGTCCACAAAGGGGGTCAGGGTCTCGAAACCCAGGAAGGGATTGACGGTCAGGGCCGCGCCCGCGTGCCGTCCGGTCAGCCAGCCCTGCGCGTACGCCTGCGCGGTACTGCCGATATCGCCGCGTTTGGCGTCCAGCAGCACGGGCAGGCCCAGCGTGCGGGCCGCCGCGCACACGTCCTCCAGAATGCGCATTCCTTCCAGGCCCAGCGCCTCGTAGAACGCCAGTTGCGGCTTGACGCACGCGGCGTACGGCGCGGTCGCCTCCAGCACGTCCAGCGTGTGGGTACGCAGGTGCGCGGCGTCCCGGTACCCGTCCAGGCGGGGGTCCAGGCCCACGCACAGGCGGGTGTTCAGGCGGCGGGTTCGGTCGGTGACAGCCTGCGCGAAGTTCATCGGGTCCGAGGCTACCGCATCTGCCGCCCGGCCCGTCCACGCACCCCGACCGGACGCCCCCGCGCAGACGGTACCCTGACACGCATGACCTTTTCCATCGTGGGCCGCGACGCCCGCACGGGCGACCTGGGCGTGGCCGTCGCCAGCAAGTTCCTGGCCGTGGGCGCGCTGGTGCCGTTCGTGCAGGGCGGCGTGGGCGCCGTCGCCACCCAGAGTTACGTGAACCCCACCTTCGGCCCGGAAGGGCTGCGGCTGCTGAGCAGCGGCCTGGACGCGCAGGCCGTCAGCGCGCACTTCCAGGCGACCGACCCCGGCATCGCGCAGCGGCAGTTCGGTCTGGTGAGTGCCAGCGGCGGCAGCGCCACCTTCACCGGCCCCGACTGCCACGCCTGGGCGGGCGGGTACGCCGCGCCGGACGTCGCGATCCAGGGCAACATCCTGGCCGGGCCGGGCGTCGTGACCGCCATGCGCGCCGCCTGGGAGGCCGGAACGGACCTGCCACTGCCGCGCCGCCTGCTGGCCGCCCTGATGGCCGGCGACGCGGCCGGAGGGGACCGCCGGGGCCGTCAGTCGGCCGTGCTGCTGTGCGCCGGACCCGGGCGCGGCTACGGCGGCCTGACCGACGACTGGGTGAACCTGCGCGCCGACGACCACGCCGCCCCCTGCGCGGAACTGGCCCGCCTGCTTGACGTGCACGACCTGCTGTTCACCCGCCCCGAAACCACCCGCCCCCTCACGCCGGAGCAGCTGGACTGGCTGCGCGCCCTGCTGATCCGCCAGGGGTACGCCGCCGCCCTGCCCGCCGGACCCTGGGACACCGACACCGAGGCGGCCGCCTGGGCGCTGTACGGCACCGAGAACCTGGAGGAACGCTGGGTGCCCGGCGGTCAGGTGGACCCCGTCGCGCTGGCGTACCTCCAGCAGCGGTACGGTGCCGAGGGGTGATGCGGGCCTGAACCTGTAGCCATAGACCCTTCCCCCATACCCTGGGGCGGTGTGGGCGGCGCGGCGCGGTACACTGCCTGCCATGCGGCTTTCAGCCACCGACGTGTACGCCTTTCAGGCGCTGGGATTCCTGGGCACCCAGGACCCGGCCCGCTGGGTGTCCAGCGAGGAAATCAGCGAATCGACCGGCGTTCACCGCCCCTACCTGGTGCGCATCCTGGCGGCCCTGACCGCCAAGGGCGTCGTGAAAAGCAAGAAAGGCATCGGCGGCGGGTACGCCCTGGCGCGGCGCCCCCAGCTGATCAGCCTGTGCGAGGTCGTGCGCGCCATCGACGGGCCGGTCGCGCCGCTGTCATGCATCAGCCTCAACTGGCACGAACACTGCCCCGAGGAGGACCGCTGCCACGCCCGCACCACCATCTACACCCGCATGCGCGACGCCATGCTGGGCGTGTTGCAGGAGTTCAGCGTGCAGGACCTCGTGATCGACGCGCAGCAGGGCGTCAGTTACGGCCACTGCCTCGGCCACCTCCTGAAACCCAACGCGTAGGAGGGTGACAGGTTGAAAGTCGATGGTTGATGGAAGGAACGCCCCTCTATCAACCATCGACTTTCAACCATCAACCTACTTCAGGTACGGTTCGAAGCGGTTGCGGTTACTGCTGTCGGGGTCTTCGGTAGCGCGCACGACCGAGCGGGCGCTGAAGACCAGCAACAGGCGCCCGGCGGGGGCGGCCGTGTCGGCGCGCAGGGTGCCCTGGTTCACGCGGTACGGGCCGGACAGCATGGCCTGCATGGTGCTGGGATCGAAGGCCAGCGCGGTGCCGGTCAGGGCGGGTTTGCTGGCCTTCACGCCGCCGCGCGCGGTCACGAACCCGGTCTTGACGTTCAGGGTCATGCTGGGCGCGCTGAGGGCCGTGAAGCGGGCGTCGTTGTACGTGACGTTCCCGGTGGCGGTGACCGTTCCGGCCTTCAGGTCGTACGTGACCTGAGCGGCTTTCAGGGTGCCGCCCTGCCGGGTCGTGATGGTCGCGTCCTGCGCGCTCAGCCGCTGCCCCGGCTGTAACTGCATGCGCGCCGCCGTGAGTTTCACGCCGCCCCGGCTGTCGGTGGCGGTGCCGCCCTGCGGCAGGTCGGTCGCGCCGGTTTCGAGGTTCAGGTTCTGCGGGCCGCGCGGCGTGACGTTCAGACCGCCGAACGTGACGGCCTGCGCGCCGCCCACGGCCAGGGTCAGGGCCGTCAGCGTGCCGGTCAGCAGACGCGTCAGAGTGGGGGAGGGGGTGCGCTTCATGAGGCCCACCGTAACGGGCGGGGCGCTGAGCGGCGTGAGGAGACCCGTCAGCTTCGGTTCAGGCGGCCTGCCCAGGACCGGGGAACGCGGCCTTCTCATCTGGGCCGGTCCCGGCTCATGCGTTCCCACCCGAGTGGGCGGGCGTGGGCGCTACACTCCGCGCAGTGAAGCGTCCCACTGTTCCCTCCACGCGGTCCCTGCTGACCGCCGCCGCGCTGAGCTGCGCGCTGCTGTTCCCGGCGGCGCAGGCCGCGCCGCGCATCGGTTCTCACGACGGGTACACGCGGCTGGTGTTCGACCTGCCCGCCTCGGCCAGCGCGCCCAGCATCAACGCGAAGGTGGCGGCGCAGTCCATCACTGTGAAACTGGGCGTGTCGCTGCCCAGCGAGCAGGGACCGCTGCGCGCTCCGGGCGTCACCGCGTACGCCGTGTCGGGCAGCACCGTCACGGTCACGCTGGCCGCCGGGCACGGCAGCGCCCGCAGCAGCGTCCTGCCCGCCGCTGGGGGGCAACCCGCGCGGCTGGTGATTGACGTGCCCACCAGCGCCGCCGCGTCGGCCATTCCGGCGGCGGCGGCCCGCCCGGTCGCCGTGACCCGCCCGGCCAGCACGGCCGTGACCGCCCGCCCGCGCGTGGTGCTCGATGCCGGGCACGGCGGGATCGATCCCGGCATGGTCAGCCGCTGGGTGACCGAGGAGGACGTGACGCTGGACGTGGCCCTGCGCACCCGCGCCGAGTTGCAGCGCCACGGGGTGGACGTGATCATGACCCGCACCACTGACCGGCACCTGAGCACCAACAAGAGCGCCGACCTCGAGGCCCGCTCGCGCATGGCGAACAACGGGCAGGTGAGTGCGTTCGTCAGCATTCACGTGAACTCGGCCGGGCCGTCCGCGCAGGGCATCGAGACGTACTACTTCGGGCAGCCGCTGGCGGGCAGTAACCGCAGCCTGGCCGTGCAGGAGAACGGCGGCGGCAGCCTCGGCGAGCAGCTGACCCGTCAGGCGGCCAGCACCGCCCAGAACCTGCTGGGCGACATTCTGGCGCAGGCGAAGATCTCGTTCAGCCGTCAGCTGGCGCAGCGGGTGCAGTCGCGCCTGATCGCCGCGACGGGCGCCGTGAACCGTGGCGTGCAGACCGACGCGTTCTACGTGATCCGCAACCCCACCACGCCCGCCATCCTGGTCGAGGTGGGGTTCGGGTCGCACCCGGTCGAGGGGCCGAAACTGGCGTCCGCCGCGTACCGCGAGCAGCTGGCGCAGGCGCTGGCGCGGGCCATCCTGGACTTCCTGAACACCAAGTAACGCGGGGCCGCGCGGTGGGGGCGGGCAGGTTCCCGTAGGGGTTTCTTTCACCTGGGGTGACCGGCGCCGCGCCTTCACGGTACTATCCTTGACAGTCAACGTGGAATCACTTCCATTCGCCGTGAAGGTTCCCGATCTTTAGTTCCGCGCACGCCAACGGCCCCGAAGTCGCCCCCCCAGGAGGTTCCCATGACCATCACACGATCCAGCGGCGTTCTGCTGCACCCCACCAGCCTCCCCGGCCCCTACGGCATCGGGGAACTCGGCGCGCACGCCCGCGCCTTCGTGGACTGGCTCTCCCGAGCCGGACAGAAGTACTGGCAGGTCATGCCGCTCGGCCCCACCGGCTACGGCGACAGCCCCTACCAGGCGTTCAGCGCCTTCGCCGGGAACCCCTACCTGATCGACCTGACCGCCCTGCGCGAACACGGCCTGCTGGAAGACACCGACTTCAACGCCCTGCCGGACTTCAACGCCGACAAGGTCGACTTCGGGCAGCAGTACGTGTGGCGCAACCAGATGCTGGGCCGCGCCCACGCCCACTACGCCTTCGGCGGCGCCCAGCACCTGAAAGCCGACTTCGAGGCCTTCAAGCACGAGGAAGCCGCGTGGCTCGACGACTACGCGCTGTTCATGGCCCTTAAGGACGCGCACGGCGGCCTGCCCTGGAACGCCTGGGAGCCCGCCACCCGCGACCGCCACCCCGAGGCGCTGGCCGCCGCCCGCGAGCAACTGGCCAGCACCACCGAACGCGTGAAGTTCATCCAGTTCCTGTTCTTCCGGCAGTGGACGGTGCTGCGCCGCTACGCCGCCGAGAAGGGCATCCAGATCATCGGGGACATTCCCATCTTCGTCGCCATGGACAGCAGCGACGTCTGGGCCAACCGCGACCAGTTCTACTTCGACGACCAGGGCCAGCCGACCGTCGTGGCGGGCGTCCCGCCGGACTACTTCAGCGAGACCGGCCAGCTGTGGGGCAACCCGTTGTACAACTGGCAGGCCATGCAGGACACCGGCTTCCAGTGGTGGATCGACCGGTTCCAGGGCAGCCTGAAACTCTTCGACCTGATCCGCATCGACCACTTCCGGGGCTTCGCGGCCAGCTGGGAGATTCCCTTCCCCGCCGACACCGCCATCCACGGCCAGTGGGTGCCCGCCATGGGCCACGAGATGTTCACGGCCGTCCGCGAGGCGCTGGGCGTCCTGCCTATCATCGCCGAGGACCTGGGCGTCATCACGCCCGACGTCGAGAAACTCCGCGACGACTTCGCCTTCCCCGGCATGGCCGTCCTGCAGTTCGCGTTCGGCGGCGGCGACTTCAGCGTGAACGACTTCCTGCCGCACAACCTCCGCGAGAACCAGGTCGTGTACTCCGGCACGCACGACAACGACACCACCCGCGGCTGGTGGGCGCACGCCAGCGAACAGGAAAAACACAACTTCCGCGTGTACACCAGCAGCGACCCCGCCGAGGACACCTTCGCCGCCCAGCTGACCCGCATGGCCTTCGAGAGCCGCGCCGCGCTGGCCGTCGTGCCCCTCCAGGACCTCCTGAACCTCGGCACGGACGCCCGCATGAACCTGCCCGGCACCACCGGCGACCACAACTGGACGTGGCGGTACCGCGCCGCCGACCTGCGCCCCGACATCGCCACGACCCTGCGCGAACTGACCGAAGCCACCGGACGGTAAAGACCGCCGCCAGTTGAAGGTTGATAGAGGGTCGCCGGACCTTCCGTCAACCATCAACCGTTCACCATCCACTACCCTGTGGGGCATGAAGCTCTACACCAAGACCGGCGACGGCGGCACAACCGGCCTGTACGGCGCGGACCGCGTCAGCAAGGCGAACATCCGCGTGGAAGCGTACGGCACCGTCGACGAACTGAACAGCGCCATCGGACTAGCCCGCGCGCACAACACCCGCAGCCACAAACCCGACCCGGCCCTGGACGCCGACCTGGAATACCTCCAGAACGCCCTGTTCGACGTCGGCGCCGACCTCGCCACCCGCAGCGGCACCACCTACGAGAAGAAGATCACCCGCATGGACGAACAGGACGTGACGTTCATTGAGGCCATGATCGACCGCTACCAGGAGGCCGCGCCGCCCTTCACGGGCTTCGTGCACCCCGGCGGTACGCCCGCCGCCGCCAGCCTGCACGTGGCCCGCACCGTCGCCCGCCGCGCCGAACGCGAGGTGATCCGCCTGCTGCACGAGGAGGACGCCAACGCGCACGTGCAGGTGTACCTGAACCGGCTGTCGGACCTGCTGTTCGTCATGGCCCGCGCCGCCAACCAGGCCGCCGGAATCGAGGAACACGCGTGGCTGGTCAAGGGCCGCCGCTGAGCGACGGAACGGACGCGCCGCGCCGACGTGGAACTGGCAGGGCCGGTGTGGGGGCGGATTGTCAGCGAAACAAACGGCAGTCCGCATGACATGGGCGTTCTGCATGACATGGGCGTTCTGGGGGCCTTGCGGTCATGCTTCACAGTACGGCGTGAGGCCCGCGCGGGCAGCACGCTTTCGCAGGGTGCCCGCGATCACGCGCCCGCCTGCCGCCGCCTGCGCCGCGCTGAGACCCCCGTGCCCCAGCAGCAGCGCGTTCTGGGGTTCGCCCTGCGTGTAGGTGTCCAGGGTGGTCACGTGAACGCCCTGCGCGGCCAGTTCCGCCGCCACAACCGAAGCGGGCAGCGCGGGGTGGAGGTGCAGGCAGACGTGCAGGCCCGCCTCGATGCCGCCCAGGTGTGCCAGTCCGTCCAGACCATTCAGTGATTCGGTCAGCGCCGCGCGGACCTGCGCGTGCCACCGGCGCGAGCGGCGGATGTGCCGGTCCACATGCCCGCCGCTCAGCAGGTGCGTCAGGGCCGACTGCACCTGAACGGGCGGCCCGAAGTCCAGCAGCGTCCGCGCCCGCACCAGCCGCGACAGTAGCGGCGGTGCGGCCACGACGAACCCCGTCCGCACCGAGGGGGTCAGGACCTTGCTCAGTGTGCCCAGGTACAGCACCCGCCCCCCCGCGCCCGTCTGCGCGGCCAGCGCGGCCAGGGGCGGCAGCGGGGGCGCGCCGTAGCGGAACTCGCCGTCGTAGTCGTCCTCGACGATCAGCGCGTCATGCCGGGCCGCCCACTCCAGCAGCGCCAGCCGCCGGGGCAGGCACATGCGGCCCCCCAGCGGAAACTGGTGGCTGGGCGTCACGTACACCAGCCGCGCGGCGGGCGTGTCCGCGTTCACGATCAGGCCGTCGGCGTCCACCGGCACGGGAACGACCTCGTGCCCGGCGTCCAGCAGCACCTGCCGCGCTGCGCGGTACCCCGGATTCTCCATCAGGACCCGCGACCCCGGCGGCAGCAGCGCGCGCACGATCAGGTTCAGGGCGTGCAGCGTCCCGCCCGTCACGAGCACATCCTCCGCCTGCGCGCCCAGCCCACGCTGCCGCCCCGCGAACGCCGCCAGGGCCGCGCGCAGCCGCTGTTCGCCCGCCGGGTCGGCGTACCCGCCGCTGACCTCCTCACGCGCCGCGTCCGCCCAGGCCTGCCGCCACGCCCGCAGGTCCAGGGTGGCGGTCCCGGTCACGCCCACCCGGAAATCCAGCCCCGGACGCACGCCCGGCCCGTCCACCGGCAGCGGAGGGATGACCGGCAGCCACGCCGGAACGCCCGCCACACCGGTCGGAACCTGCGGGGCGGGCGCGGGTGTCTCGTCGCGCACGCGGGTGCCGCGCCCCACCTCGGCCTGCGCCGTGCCGTCCGCGAGCAGTTCCGCGTACGCCGCCTCCACGACGCCGCGCGTGACCCCCAGCGTCCGCGCCAGCGTGCGCGTACCGGGCAGCGGCGTGCCGCCCGGCAGCAGGCCCGAGAGGACCGCCTCGCGGATCTGCCGGGCCAGTTGCGCGTGCAGCGCGTCAGTCTGGTCGCGGCGCAGGTCCAGCGGGAAGGGCAGCTCATCCGCACGGGCCGTCAGTGGCCCCCGTATCTGAGCGGGAAGTGGAGCTTTCGAGGGGGCCACCATGCCCCCTACTCTACGCCCATGACCGAGCCCCGTGACCTCCGACCCATTCCGCCCGCGCAGGCGCATCTGGCCCTCCCGGCCCTGCGCGCCCTGCGGCCCGACTCATACGGACTCCGGTTGAAAGGTTTGCAGAAACTTTCAACCCGAGCAGAGCGAGCAGGAGCGAAACGGGTTCCGGGCGTGGAGTTGGCAACCCGGTGCCCTTCCGGGTTGTTAACGAAACAGACGGAATCCGTATCACCCCATACCGCCACGCCGGACGCCCTGCGCGCCTTCCTGACCACCACCGCGCCCGAGGGCTACGCGCTGGTCGGCACCTTCGAACCGGGCCGCGAGGAGGCCGCCGCCGTCGCCGGGTACCGCGTCATGCACCTGCTCTGGGCCGGGCGCACCCTGTACGTGGACGACCTCAGCACCCTCCCCGAATACCGTGGACGCGGCCACGCCCGCGCGCTGCTGCACTGGCTGGAGGGCCGCGCCCGCGAGCTTGACTGCGCAGAACTGCACCTCGACTCCGGAGTGGGGGAGACGCGCTTTACGGCCCACCGCCTGTACCACCGCGCCGGGATGAACGTCACCGCCCACCACTTCAGCCTCCCGCTGGCTCGGGGGACGGCATGACGCGGCGTCCGTCTGTTTCGTTCACACCCCGGGAGGGCGCCGGGTTGCTCACTCAACGCCCGGACTCCGCCTTACTCCTGCTCGCATCCGCTCGGATTGAGCTGGTTGTGCCAACCATTCAATCGGAGTTGCTATGACCCGCACCGTCGGCATCCTGATCTTCGACGGCATCGAGGTCCTCGACCTGGGCGGCCCCTTTGAGGTCCTGAGTGTCGCCACGCGACTGGCCGGGCGGGACGGCGAGGAGCCGCCCTTCCAGCCGGTCCTGATCGGCGCGTCCGGCGCCCCGGCGGTCGGGCGAGGGGGTTTCCGGGTCCTGCCGCACGCCACGCTGGACGATCACCCGCCGCTGGACGTGCTGATCGTGCCCGGCGGTGTGATGGACGCACCACTGGCTGACGGGCGTGTGTGCGCTTGGGTGCGGGCGCAATCGGCGCGGGTGGAGGTCCTCGCCTCGATCTGCACCGGCGCGTTCCTGCTCGCCTCGGAGGGGCTGCTGGACGGGCGGCGCGTCACCACCCACTGGGAGGATCAGGCGGACCTCCAGGGGCAGTTCCCGGCGCTGACGGTCGTGCCGGACGTCGCCTGGGTGGACTCGGGCGCGGTGGTCACGTCCGGCGGGATCAGCGCGGGCATCGACATGACCCTGCACCTTGTCGGGCGGCTGCACTCGCGCACGCTGGCCGAACGCACCGCCCGCCAGATGGAATTCCGCTGGACTGGACAGGGTCTGCTGGAGGGGGCGAACCAATGAGCAGTTTCTACGACCCCGCGCTGCGTGACCCCAGCGTCAGCCGCCGCCCGCAGAACCGCCGGGACGACGCCTGGATCGAAGACCTGCTGTTGCGTGTGCCGCTGGGCCGCGTGGCGACCGTGTATCACGGCGAGGATGGCCGCGTGTGGCCGTTCGTGACGCCGCTGGCCTTCGCGTACCGCCCCGAAACGCACGACCTCGTGTACCACACGAACGTCGTGGGCCGCCTGCGCGCGAACACCGAACAGGGCGAGGCAGAGGGGCACCCCGCCACCTTCGAGGTCACCGAGACCGGCGCGCTGCTGCCCAGCAACTCCCCGCTGGAACTGAGCGTGCAGTACCGCTCCGTGATCGTGTTCGGCACCGCCCGCGTCCTACATGGCGAGGACGCCCGCGCGGCCCTGACGACCCTCAGCGAACGGGTCTTTCCTGGCCTGCGCGTGGGCACGCACACCCGCCCGATCACGGACGCCGATCTGGCCCGCACCGCCGTCTACGCCCTGAGCATCGAACGCTGGAGCGGCAAGGAGAACTGGGCGGACGGCGCCGCGCAGGAGGACGGCTGGCCCGCGCTGCCCGCTCACCTCGAAGCCCCCTTCCTGCCGGGGAGTCGCGCGTGACCCGCCGTGACGCGCTGGACATGTTCCTGCTCTCGGCGTTCTGGGGCGTGTCGTTCCTGCTGATCCGCCTGAGTGGCGAGGTGTTCCCGCCCGTGTGGGTGGCGCTGCTGCGGTCGGTGTTCGGCGCGGCGGTGCTGTTGCTCGCGCTGCGGCTGGGCCGCCACAGCCTGCCGCCCGCGCGGCTGTGGAAACCGCTGCTGCTGGTGGCGCTGTTCAACAACGTGATTCCCTGGTCGTTCTTCGCGTGGGGCGAGCAGACGGTCAGCAGCAACATCGCGGCGATCATCAACGCGACCACGCCGCTGTTCGCGCTGCTGATTGGCCTGACCCTGCGCGACACCCGCCTGAGTGGCCTGACGCTGGGCGGCGTGCTGCTGGGCATGGGCGGCGTGGCCCTCACGGTGTCCGGCGGGTTGGGCGGCGGGCACGCCACGCTGCACGGCGTGATCATCCTGCTGCTCGCCAGCCTGGGGTACGCGGTCGCCACCACCATCGCCAAACGCACCCTGGGCGGCCTGAACCCCGTGGGGCTGGCGACCACGCAACTGGGCCTCAGCAGCGTCATGCTGCTGCCCGTCGCGCTGATCGGCCCGGCGCCCGCCCCCCTGACCCTGACCGCCGTGGGCGCCGTCGCGTTCCTGGGCATCGTCGGCAGCGGACTGGCGTACCTGCTGTACTACGGTCTGCTGGCCCGCGTCAGCCCCACGCAGGTCACCGCCGTCACGTACGCCCTGCCCGTCTGGGGCCTGGGCTGGGCGGCGCTGGCCGGGGAGCCCGTCGGGGCGCTGTCCGTACTGGGCGTGCTGGTGGTGCTCTCGGGGCTGGGCCTGATCAACCTGCCGCCGCGCGCGAAACCGGTGCCGGTCTGATACGGACTCTGATTGAATGGGCTGCAAAGCCCGTTCGATCCGAGCGAAGCGAGTGGGAGCAAAGCGGGTTCCGGACGTGGAGCCGGCAGGGGCGGTGAAGTTCCGGATTGTTGGCGAAACAAACGGAATCCGTATGAATCATGCCCGCCCGTTGCTCAGGCAGGGGCCGGGCGACAATTGAAAAGAAAATCCGCCTTATGCCTATCATGTGCCATGATCGTGTGAGCTGGACACCTGCGCGCCGACGCGCCCCGCAGGACCTACACTGTCGCATCAACCGCGCCCCGGCCGGGCGCGCGCACACCCCACGGAGGACAAGAGCATGACTGGAGCACCCACCCACCCGCAGAGCAAATGGCTGGAAGCCGAACTGAAGTACGACAGCCGCGTCGTCGGCAAGCACGAGGTCGTCATGACGCGCGGCCTGGGCGCGACCGTCTGGGACGAATCGGGCCGCTCGTACATCGACTGCGTGGCCGGGTACGGCGTCGCCAACGTCGGCCACAGCCACCCGGACGTGGTGCGCGCCATCAAGGAACAGGTGGACCGCCTGATCGTCATGCCGCAGAGCCTCCCCAACGACAAGCGCGCCGAGTTCCTCTCGGAACTGGTCAGCGTCACCCCCGCCGGCCTTGACCGCGTGTTCCTGTGCAACAGCGGCACCGAGGCCATGGAGGCCGCCAAGAAGTTCGCCATCACCGGCACGGGCCGTAAGCGCTTCGTGAGCATGAAACGCGGCTTCTCGGGCCGCAGCCTGGGCGCACTGGCCTTCACCTGGGAACCCAAGTACCGCGAGCCCTTCGGTGACGCCGTGGACAACCGCAACGTGGACTTCGTGACGTACGGGAACATCGAGGAACTCCGCGCCGCCGTCACCTCTGATACCGCCGCCGTGATCCTCGAAGCCGTGCAGGGCGAGGGCGGCGTGCGTCCCGCCACCCTGGAATTCATGCAGGAAGCCCGCCGCATCACGCAGGAGAAGGGCGCACTGCTGATCCTCGACGAGATCCAGACCGGGTTCTGCCGCACCGGCAAGTTCTTCGCCGCCGAGCACTACGGCGTCGTCCCCGACGGCATGACGCTCGCCAAGGCCATGGGCGGCGGCATTCCCATCGGCGCGTTCGTCATGACCCAGGAAGTCGCGGACCGCATGCCGGCCGGCGGGCACGGCGGCACCTTCGGCGGAAACCCGCTGGCGATGGCGGCGGGCGTGGCGACCATCCGCGCCATGAAACGCGAGGGCATGGCCGAACAGGCCCGCGAGAAGGGCGAGTACTTCATGGAGCGGTTGCGCGCCATCCAGAGCCCCAAGATCCGCGAGGTGCGCGGCCTGGGCCTGATGATCGGCGTGGAACTGAAAGAAAAGAGCGCGCCGTACATCCACGCGCTGGAACACGACGAGGGCGTGCTGGCCCTGCAGGCCACGCCGCTGGTCGTGCGCTTCCTGCCGCCCGTGACGATCAGCCGCGAGCAGATCGACGCGGTCGTGGCCGCCTTCGAGCGCGTGCTGAACGGCGTGAACCCCCGCGCCGAGCGGCAGGCCCAGCTGGCTGCGCAGGCCGCCGCCGGCGAGACCGCGCAGGGCGAGGCCATCCAGACCGAGTAGGCAGCCGGGCAGGCAGCGCCCTCCTGAAGACACCACCCCTGGCAGGTCTGGCGGGTGGTGTCTTCACGTCTGGTGCCGGACGGCCCGGCGGGGGTGTACACTTCCTCACAACAGCATTCACCATCAGCGTCAGAAACTTAATGAACGTGGGTGTGGGCGGGGGAAGGTGACTTTCCTCAACCACAGCGGCGTGAATTTCCTTACACTGTACGGCGATGAAGTACTGGGTGGCAGGGATAACGGCAGTCGCACTCCTCGGAGGGGCGCTGGCCATGGGCGTGGCAACGCAGGCAGACGGCAAGATCGCGCCGGGCCTGCGGATCGCGGGCGTGGACGTGGGCGGCATGAACCGCGAGCAGGCTCTCGCCGCGCTGGGCAACCGGGTGGCCGACGCGCCGCAGGTGACGGTCAGCGCCGGTAAGAACACCTGGACGGTCAGCGCCGCGAAGCTCGGCTGGCACGCCGACGCCGAAACCAGCGTGCAGGCCGCGCAGAAGATCACCGCCGAGCGGGGCGTGCTGGAACGCCTGCAGGGCATGATCGGAGCGGCGCAGGTGCAGGACATCCCCCTGACGGCCGCCGTGGACGCCGCGCAGGCCAGGGCCACCCTGACCAGATTGACCGCCGGACTGAACACCGCGCCCCGGAACGCCAGCGTGTACTTCGACAAGGCCAGCAAGCGGTACGCCGTGAAACCCGGCGTGACCGGCGTGAAGGTCGACGTGACCGGCGCCGTGAACACCTACGTCGCCAGTCCCGCCCTGACCACCCTGACGGTCACGGTGGCTGAACAGCCACCCCAGTACACCACCGAGGCGCTGAACGCCTACGTGAAACAGGGCAACGCGCTGGCCCGCCCGTTCACGGTGACGCTCGGCACGACCGGCCGCACCGGCACCCTGACCGCCCTGCAGGTCGCGGACCTGTACTGGGTGCGTGAAACCGGGATCGTGCCCGACGAGACGACCCTGAAAGCTGCGTTCGGCCGCCTGACCGGTTTCGTCGATCAGCCCGCCAAGAACGCCCGTTACGCCCTGAAAGGCACGCAGCTCGTGAAGGTCAAGGAGAGCGCTGGGGTGGTCACGGACCGCGCCGCCGCGTACGCCATCTTCCGCAAGAGCGTGCTGGACGCCACGCAGAAGTCGGCGGTGTTCCCCAGCCGCGTGGATAAACCCACCCTGACCCTGGCGAGCCTCCCGGACGCCGGGAAACTGGAGTTGATCGCCACGGGCCGCAGCACCTACTACCACTCCAGCGCCGCGCGCCGCACGAACGTCGCCAACGCCGCCGCGAAGATCAACGGCGCGGTCGTGCCTGCCGGAGAGGTCTTCTCGTTCCTGAAGTCCCTGGGCGGCATCGACGCCTCGAACGGATTTGTGGGCGGCCTGATCATCAGCGGGGGCCGCACCGTGGACGGCCTGGGCGGCGGCGTGTGCCAGGTCAGCACCACCGCCTTCCGCGCGCTGTACCAGGCGGGCCTGCCGGTCGTGGAACGCAATCAGCACTCGTACCGCGTCGGGTACTACGAACCGCAGGTGGGGTTCGAGGCGGCCGTGTACGATCCTGGCCTGGACCTGAAGATGAAGAACGATACGGGCGCGCCCATCCTGATCAAGACCATCAACAACAACGAGACCAGCACGCTGGACGTGCAGGTATGGGGCGTGAAACCCAAACGGACCGTGACCATCAACCCGGCCGTCATCACGGCCCGCGTGCCGCACCCGGCGCCCAAGTACGTGGTGAACCCCAACCTGCGCCCCGGTCAGGTGAACCAGGTGGACTGGGCCGCCGACGGGTACAGCCTGTACATCAGCCGCACCATCAAGGACGCCAGTGGCGTGCGCACCGACCGGGTCAGCACCGTGTACAAACCCTGGCAGGCGGTGTACGAGACCGGACCCAGGGGTTGATGGATGAAGGTTGATGGTTGATGGAATCGAACTCCATCAACCATCAACTTTTGACCTTCAACCCCACGCACGAACGTCCGTTTGTTCCCGGCGCCGGAACGCCCGGCAGTCTAGACGCTGCTTGCACCGGGTTCAGGCAGCGGCCTATGGTGTAGGCATGAGTGCGCAGATCGTGGTGGTACTTCTTAGCATCGGGGGTTTCCGAGGCTAGGCGTCCGCGCCACTTCGCACACCCCCGCCCACCAGCGGGGGTTTTTCATTCTCAGCAGGGCACGGCAGTTCAGCAGGTTCAGCAGGCAGGTCCAGCAGGCAGTAAGGAGGAGTCATGAGTTCAGACAGCGCGCACGACCAGACGAAGCAGGAGCCCGGCCAACCCGGGCGGGGCGACATGAACGGCGCCAAGGCCCTGTGGGCCACGCTGGCCAGCCACGGCATCAGCACCGTGTTCGGCTACCCCGGCGGGGCGATCATGCCCGTGTACGACGCCCTGACCTACTACCCGGAAGTCCGGCACGTCCTGGCCCGCCACGAGCAGGGCGCCGCGCACGCCGCAGAAGGGTGGGCCAAGGCGACGGGCGAGATCGGCGTGTGCATGGCCACCAGCGGTCCCGGCGCCACGAACCTCGTGACCGGACTGGCCGACGCCATGCTCGACAGCGTGCCGCTGCTGGCCATCACCGGAAACGTCGCCTCGCACCTGATGGGCACCGACGCCTTCCAGGAGGCCGACATCACCGGCATCACGCTGCCCATCACCAAGCACAACTACGTGGTCCGCGACGTGCAGGACCTGCCGCGCATCGTGGCCGAGGCGATCCGCATCGCCCGTTCGGGCCGCCCGGGGCCCGTGCTGGTGGACATTCCCAAGGACATCCAGCTGGCCCCGTACCACGGCGAGATTCCCGCGCCGCACGCCCGCCCGGAAATCCCGGCCCCCAGCCAGGACGCCGTCGACCGCGCCCTGGAACTGATCCGCGCGGCGCAGCGGCCCGTGATCATGGTGGGCGGCGGCAGCCTGGACGCCGCCGCCGAGGTCACCGCCCTGGCCCGCGCGTGGGACATCCCGGTGATCACGACCCTGATGGGCCTGGGCGCCTTCCCCAGCAGCGATCCCCTGTGGCTGGGCATGCCCGGCATGCACGGCAGCGTCGCCGCGAACCGCGCGATCAGCGAGGCGGACGTGCTGATCGGCATCGGCCTGCGTTTCGATGACCGCGTGACGGGCCGCGTGAACGGCTTTGCGCCGAAAGCCAGCATCATTCACGTGGAACTCGACGCGGCCGAGATCGGCAAGATCATCCGCACGCACGTCCCGGTGCGCGGCGACGCGAAGGTGGCCGCGCAGATGCTGATGCAGGGCGCCCAGCCCCTGGACCGCCCCGAGTGGAAAGCGCAGCTTGAGGAGTGGAAGTCCCGCACCCAGATGCCCGAACACTGGGGCGCCGGGTACGCCGTGAAAGCCGTCGTGGACCGCCTGGGTCCGGACGACATCCTGAGTTCCGACGTGGGTCAGCACCAGATGCTCGCCGCGCAACTCGCCCGCTTCGAGAAACCGCGCCGCTGGATCAACTCCGGCGGGCTGGGCACCATGGGCTTCGGGTTCCCCGCCGCGATCGGCGCCGGCATGGCCGAACCCGGCGTGCGCAGCGTCGTCATCGCCGGGGACGGCGGGTTCCAGATGACCGCGCAGGAACTCGCGACCCTCAAGATGTACGACGTGCGGAACGTCAAGATCTGCATCATCAACAACTCGTTCCTGGGCATGGTCCGCCAGTGGCAGGAGATGTTCCACGGCAAACGCTACTCCGAGGTCTGGCTGGGCGACAGCAACCCGGACTTCATCAAACTCGCCGACGCGTACGGCGTGCCCGGCTACCGCGCCAGCAGCGCCGAGGAACTCCCGGCCGCCATCGACGCGTGGCTGGCCGACCCGAACAGCGCCCTGCTGGAAGTCGTCGTGCCGCACGAGCACGCCGTGTTCCCCATGGTCCCGGCCGGCGCGGCGCTGTACGAGATGCTGGAAACCGAACCCGCCCGCACCCCCGGCCCCGACATGGCCGAGGTGGCCGAGGAGGCCCGCAACGCATGACACAGGCAACCACCCCCCCCCAGCGCGAACCCAACCCCGAGCAACTGCTGTCCATCCTGGTCCGCGACGAACCCCGCGTCCTGACCCGCATCACGGCCCTGTTCGGCCGGCGCGGCTACAACATCAAGAGCCTGTCGGTCGGCAGCACCGAGCACCCCGGCGTGTCCCGCATGACCATCGTCGTCAGCGGTGACCGGGGCGTGGTCGAGCAGGCCATCCGGCAACTGGAGAAACTGCACGACGTGGTCCGCATCATCGACCACAGCCTCGAGAAGTACGTGGACCGCGAACTGGTGCTCGTGAAGGTCGCCATCACGCCCGAGAACCGCGTCGAGGTCCGCCAGATCGCCGAGGACTTCCGTAGCCGCATCGTGGACGTCGGCCGCCACGCCCTGACCTTCGAGGTCACGGGCGACGAGGGCAAACTGACCGCCTTCATTGAGCAGATGCGCCCCTTCGGCATCCTGGAAACCATGCGCACCGGCCGCATCGCCCTGACGCGCGGCAGCAACGCCGACATTCCCGGCCACGTGTACCACGGCGAGACGCAGGCCCTCAAGCCCGCCGTGCAGATCGAACAGCCCCGCGAGGAACGCGCCCGCGAAGTCCCCAATCTGTTCTAGGTCGATGGTTGAAGATTGATGGTCGAAAGAAAACCCATCAACCTTCAACTATCAACCATCAACTTTCGACCATCCACCCCCTGAACCCGCCTAGCCCACACTCTGCCCCCACTCACTTTCTGTAGGAGAATCCCCATCATGGCTGCAAAAATGTACTACGACCGCGACGTGAGCACCGCCCCCATCGAGAACAAGCTGATCGCCATCATCGGTTACGGCAGCCAGGCGCACGCGCACGCGCAGAACCTCCGCGACAGCGGCTTCAACGTCGTGGTGGGCCTGCGTGAAGGCAGCGCCAGCCGCGCCAAGGCCGAGCAGGCCGGACTGCGCGTCGCCAGCATCGAGGACGCCACGAAGGAAGCGGACGTGGTCATGCTCCTGATCCCCGACGAGCAGCAGCCCGCCGTGTACGAGCAGAGCATCGCCCCGAACCTCGCCGACGGCAAGGCCCTGGCGTTCGGTCACGGCTTCAACGTGCACTTCGGCCGCATCACGCCGTCCGCTGGCGTGGACGTGTTCCTCGTGGCGCCCAAGGGCCCCGGCCACATGCTGCGCCGCGTCTACGCCGACGGGGCGGGCATGCCCGGCATCTTCGCCGTGCAGCAGGACGCCACCGGCAAGGCCCGCGACATCGCCCTGGCGTACGCCAGTGGCATCGGCTGCACCCGCGCCGGCGTGCTGGAAACCACCTTCAAGGAAGAAACCGAGACCGACCTGTTCGGCGAGCAGGCCGTGCTGTGCGGCGGCGTGACCCACCTGATTCAGGCGGGCTTCGAGACGCTGGTCGAGGCCGGCTACCAGCCCGAGATCGCGTACTTCGAGACGCTGCACGAGGTGAAACTGATCGTGGACCTGATCTACGAGAAGGGCTTCGAGGGCATGCGCCACTCCATCAGCAACACCGCCGAGTTCGGTGACTACGTGACCGGGCCGCGCGTCGTGACCGCCGAGACGAAAGCCGAGATGGGCCGCGTCCTGAGCGACATCCAGACCGGCAAGTTCGCCGAGCGTTTCATCGCGGACGCCGAGGCTGGCTTCCCGTTCATGGAGGAGCAGCGCGGCAAGATGCGCGGCCACACCCTGGAAGTCGTCGGGAAGGAACTGCGCGACCAGATGCCCTTCATCACCAAGAAAGCACTCGAAGTTTAAGCACCCGGAGTTCAGGGGCCGGGCATTCCGTGAAGGGAGGCCCGGCCCCTTCTGCTGTACCTCAGCGCCCCCAGTGGGGGGACGGCAGATGTGCGGAAATCGACATGCCGGACCCGGTACTGTGAGAAGCATTATGCGCGCACCGCTCCATCTGCTGACTTCGCTGGGCCCGCTGCTCGCGGCGCTGGTCCTGCTGGCCCTGCTGGGGAGCGCGTCGGCGCAGCAGGCCTTCGGGACCCGCTACGCGAACACCGCCACGAACGGCGACATCGTCCTGATCGGGAACATGAACTTTCACTGCCTGACGGTCGCTCCCGCCACCGCCGCGCAGATCACGGCCTGCAACACCGCCCGGTCTGGTGGGACCGCCACCAACAACAACGTGTACATGCAGGCCGTGGATACCGACACGGACCCCCTGACCACCAATTCCAGTTCCGCCACCCTGACCCTGGGCAGCGGCAGCAGCGTCCTGTTCGCCGGACTGTACTGGTCGGGCATCAGTACCAGCGCCGCCAACCGCGCCGCCGTGCGTCTGGCCACGCCCGCCAGCGCCAGCGTCGCCCTGACCGCCACGCGCACCAGCGTCATCGGCAGCAACTACCAGTCGTTCGTGGACGTCACCACGCTCGTGCAGGCTGGCGGCAGCGGCACGTACACCGCCGGGAACGTCGCCAGCACGGCCGGCGGCGGCAGCTGGGCCGGCTGGACGCTGGTCGTCGCTTACCGCAACCCGGCCCAGCCGACCCGCAACCTCGCCGTGTTCGACGGATTCCTGCAGGCCAGTGACCCCGCCGTGCCAGTCGACATTTCCGTGAGCGGATTCATTACCCCCAGCGTCGGCACGGTCAGAAGTACCATCGGTGTCGTCGCGTACGACGGTGACCGCGGCTCTCAGGAAGGGGTGTCCGCGACCCCGCAGGGCAGCCTGCGGTTCGGGCCGAACACCGCGGCCCTGAACACCGTGTCGAACACGGTCAACCCGGTCAACGACGTGTTCAACTCCACCATCTCTACCACCACGGGCGCGGCAGGTGGCGGCACGGACGTCACGGGCGGCCGCACGCCGGCCTTCACGAACACCCTGGGCCTCGACATCGATACCTTCACGCCCAACACGCCCCTCCCGAACGGCAGCACCTCCGCCGTGGTCCGCGTGATCGGCACGAGCAACGACGTGATCTTCCCCGGCGTGATCACCCTCGCCACCGAGATCTTCGTTCCGAACATCAAGGACGCCCTGACCAAGACCGTCACCGACCTGAACGGCGGCGTGCTGCTGCCCGGCGACACCCTGGAGTACGAACTGGTCATCCGCAACCAGGGGAACGACGGCGCCCTGAACGTCATCCTGACCGACCCCATCCCGGCGCGCACCACCTACCTGCCGGGCTCCATGACCGTGACCGGCGCGAACGCCGGAGCGAAAACGGACCTGGTGGGCGACGACCAGGCCGAATTCGACGCAGCCGGGAACCGCGTGGTGTTCCGCCTGGGCAGCGGCGCGAATGCCGCCACGGGCGGCGCGGTCCTCCCGAACGAGGAAACCCGCGTGCGTTTCCGGGTCACCGTGAACGCCGGAACGCCCGGCGGCACCACCATCGACAACACCGGCACCGTCAACTACCGCCAGCAGACCCTCGGCACCAGCGTGTCGGACACCAGCGACAGCGACCCCGTCACCGCCGGAGATCAACCGGCCCGCGTCACCGTCGCCAGCCCCGACCTCAGCGTCACGAAAACCCACACCGGCACCTTCAGCACGGGCGTGCCCGGCACGTTCACGCTGCGCGTCTCGAACGCCGGACCCGCCCCCACCACGGGCACCATCACCCTGACCGACACCCTGCCCGCCGGGATGACCGCCCAGAGCATCGCCGGCAGCGGCTGGACCTGCACCGTGTCGCCGCTGCGCTGCACCCGCACCGACCCCCTGAACCCCGGCGGCAGCTACCCGGACGTGACCCTGACCGTCCTGGTCAGCCCGGACGGCACGTACACCAACACCGCCAGCGTGAGCGGAGGCGGCGAGGCCCCCGCGCAGACCGGCAACAACGCCGCCAGCGACACCGTCACCGTGACCGCCCAGCCGCCCGTCGTGGTCCTCACCAAGAGCGTGCGGAACGTCACGCGCAGCGGCGCGGCCAGCACCTCGTCCGGCGCGCTGCCCGGCGAGATCCTCGAGTACTGCATTGCGTACCGGGTCAGTGGCGGGGACGCCGCGAACTTCGTGCTGCGCGACACCTCCCCCCCGCAGACCCTCCCGCAGCCCGGCGCGTACGGCGCGGGCCTGGGCCTGCTCGTCACGCGCCCCGCCGGGACCGTGAGCCTCACCTCGGCCGCCGACGCCGACCCCGGCAGCATCAGCGGGCAGGACATCAGCGTGCGGCTGGGCACCGTTACCAGCGGCGAAACCGGCAGCGTCTGCTTCCGCGCCAGCGTCCGCTGAGCATGAACTGCGCGGCGTGATACGGACTGCCGTTTATTTCGTTGACAGATCGGAACACCACCGATCTGCCAACTCCACGTCCGGAATCCGTTTCTCTCCTACTCGCATCCGCTCGGACCCAACGGGCTTTGCAGCCCATTCAATCGGAGTCCGTATGACACCGGTGAGCCGCTCAGTCGCTACGCTGGGCAGGTGACCGGATTCACCTTTCAGAAGGCAGCGGCCCTCTCCTACGCCGGAGAGCGCGAGTGGCGTAAGGGCCAGCCGTACGTGTCGTCTCTCACGGGCCTGAGTGCCCAGCCGGACGGCACGGTGACCATGTTGCGCGGCTCCGCGTACGGGCAGGAGCGGTACAGCGTCAGCGCCACCCTCGAACGGGGTCAGGTGCAGGGCGCCGCGTGTTCCTGCCCGGTCGGGGAAGACGGCCGCTGCAAGCACGTGGCGGCGCTGCTGGCCCGCGCGGTTACCTCCCCGGCCGACTTCCGGGAACTTCCGCCGCTGGACGCCGCGCTGGACGCACTGGACGCACCGGCCCTGCGCGCCGTCATCCGCCACATGCTGTCACGCGAACCGGACCTGCTGAGCGTGCTCCTGACCCAGTCGAGTACCCAGTCCAGTGCCCAGCCGAACACCGGGCAGGTTCAACCGGACAGCGCGGACCCCGCCAGCGACCTGCCCGGACGAATCCGGGTGGCTTTCGACCTCATGGACCTCCCGGACGAGGATCACTGGCACTGGAAGAACGACTGGGACGGCCCGGACTTCAGCGAACTGACGCCGCTGCTGAAAGAACTCCAGAAACTGGTCGCGGCGGCCCTCGCCGGAGATCACGCCGCGCAACGCAGCGCCCTGGCGGCCATTCAGGCGACACTGGACGGCTGTCACGACCTGAACACCCAGCAGCCCGACCTGGACGACCTGTCCACCCTGATCGAACCTGCCCGCGAGGCCCTGCTGTCCCTGCTGGCCCGGCCCCTGCCTGCCGCGCTGCAGGGCGCGGCCCTGGACACCCTGCACGCATCCGTGGCGAACCTCGGCTGGCCGGACCATGAAATCGACGGGCAACTGGATCTGTTCACCGAGCTGCCCGCAGAGGACCGCGCGCAGACCGTGGCGTTCGTGCGCGGCCTGCACGACAGCGAGGCCGGAACGTATGACCGCCAGCGACGGGCGCGGACGCTGTACGCCCTGGCCTCGACCGGCGACCTGAGTGTTCACGAGAACCTCGCGCTGGCCCGCGCCACGGGCGATTCCTTCATGATCACGGCGGCCCTGCTGGACAGCGGCCAGCCCGAAGAGGCGACCGCGCTGCTCGCGGAACACCCGGAACTCAGCCTCAGTGTGGTGGCCGGACTGTTTCAGGACAGCGGAGCGCTCGCCCACCTGGAAGCGTTCGCGCGGACCCGTCCGGACCCCTGGGCGCGCCGCTGGCTGTTCACGCACCTGTACGAACAGTACCGACGCGCCGAGGCGCACGCCGTTGCCCGCGACGCCCTGATGCAACTCCCACCCGCCCACGCTGACACCCCGTTCTGGATCACGCAACTGAAGACCGTCAGCTCCGACTGGCCCGCCGACCGCGAAACCCTGATCACGCACTGGACCGCGCGGCCGGACGGTCCGCACCTGCCGCCCCTGGTCCGCCTGCTGCTGCGCGAACACCAGCCGGAACGCGCCGCGCAACTCCTGCATGGCGTGCCAGACCCCGTCGGCGTCCTCGGCCTGGACCTCACCCGGGAACTCGCGCTGCAACTCCCGGCAGAGCAGGCGCTGGCACTGATCATTCAGGTCGCGGCCGCCCACGTCGCAGGACGCAGCCGCACGCACTACCAGTCGGCCGCCCGGACCCTGCGGGACGCAGCGCCCATCATCGGCCGGGCCGAGGCTCAGTCCGCCGCGCGACTGCTGACCCAGGAATACCCGACCCTGCGCGCCCTGAAAGAAGAACTTCAGGCCTCAGGGCTGCTGTAAGCCGCACCCGGACGGCCTGCATTCCAGACAACTCTTGCACGCGGCCCTGATCTGCGCTTACACTCCGGGTCATGAACGCGTTCGGCCTGCTTCTTCTTACCCGTCCTCCGGTGGAGTGAACGGCAGCGAAGCGCATGCCTGGAACGCCCCCGGAGGAACGCCTCCGGGGTTTTTTCATGCCCGGCCGGAACGCCTCACCCGCCCCCTCAATCCACCTGCACAGGAGCCACGCCATGACCCAGATCACCGACCCGAACCGCATCCGTATCTTCGACACCACCCTGCGTGACGGCGAGCAGAGCCCCGGCGTGGCCCTGAACCACTCGCAGAAACTGGAGATCGCGCACCAGCTGGCCCGCCTGGGCGTGGACGTCATCGAGGCCGGGTTCCCCATCGCCAGCCCCGGCGACCTGGAAGGCGTGAGCCGCATCGCGCGCGAGGTGCGCGGCCCCGTTATCACCGGACTGGCCCGCGCCGCCCGCCCCGACATCGAGGCCGCCGCGAAGGCCGTCGAGGCCGCCGAGAAGCCCCGCATTCACACGTTCATCGCGACCAGTCCCATTCACATGCAGAAGAAACTGCAACTGGAACCCGACGCGGTCGTGGAGCGTGCCGTGCAGGCCGTGACCTACGCCCGGACCTTCGTGGACGACGTGGAATTCAGCGCCGAGGACGCCACCCGCAGCGACATTCCCTTCCTGATCCGCATCTTCAGGGCGGCCGTGGAGGCCGGGGCGACCACCCTGAACATCCCCGACACGGTCGGGTACACCACGCCCGAGGAGATCCGCGCGATGTTCAGCGAGATCCGCGCCGCCATTCCCGCGCACATCATCCTGAGCGCCCACTGCCACGACGACCTGGGCATGGCCGTCGCGAACTCCATCGCCGCGGCCGAGGGCGGCGCCCGGCAGATCGAGTGCACCATCAACGGCATCGGTGAACGCGCCGGGAACGCCAGCCTGGAAGAACTGGTCATGGCCTTCCACACCCGCCGCGACCATTACGGCCTGGAAACCGGCATCCGCACCCGCGAACTGTACCGCGCCAGCCGACTGGTCAGCCGCCTGAGCGGCATGCCCGTGCAGCCCAACAAGGCCATCGTCGGGGACAACGCGTTCGCGCACGAGAGCGGCATCCACCAGGACGGCGTGATCAAGGCCCGCGAGACGTACGAGATCATGAACGCCGAACTGGTCGGACGCGAGGCCGCCGTGCTGGTCATGGGCAAGCACTCGGGCCGCGCCGCGTTCCGCAAGGCCCTGAACGACCTGGGCTACGCGGACCTGCCGGACGACAAGGTCCAGCACCTGTTCACCCGCTTCAAGGACCTGGCCGACCGCAAGGGACAGATCTTCGCCGACGACCTGCGCGCCCTGGTCGATGCCCGCACCGACGTGCCGCAGACGTTCACGCTGGAAGCCTTCCAGATCACCAGCGGCATGAACATGACGCCCGTCGCCTTCGTCCGCCTGACCACCCCCGACGGGTCCGTGGAGGCCACCGCGCACGGCGACGGCCCGGTCGAGGCGGCCGTGCAGGCCATCAACCGCATCACGGGCATCGCGCCCACCATGGAAAGCTACCGGATCCAGGCGGTCACGGGCGGCGGTGACGCGCTGGGCGAGGTCAGCATCAGCGCCCGCCACGGCGAGACCCTGCTGCACGGCAGCGGCGTCGCCACCGACGTGGTCGAATCCAGCGCCCGCGCCTGGATCCGCATTCAGAACATGATCGTCGCCGGCATGGGCGCCGAACGCCGACAGGGCGAATTCGCGCCCGGCCGCATCTGATACGGACTCCGATTGAATGGACTGCAAAGACCGTTCAATCCGAGCGGATGCGAGTGGGAGAGAAACGGGTTCCGGACGTGGAGCTGGCAATCCGGTGAAGTTCCGGATTGTCAGCGAAACAAACGGAATCCGTATGAGGTGATGGTAAAAGGGTGATCGGTCCGCCGCTGCGCGGCTGATGGACGGGGAGGCTGGGCACACCGGCCTCCCCGTGGTATGCAGGAGGGCAGATGATTCTGGAAATCGCCACACTTCAGGTCCGGCCCGGCCAGACCACCGCGTTCGAGGTGGCGTTCGCGCAGGCGCAGCGCATCATTGCGGGCATGGGCGGGTACGTCCGGCACGAGCTTCAGCGTTGCGTGGAGGACAGTCACCGGTACGCGCTGCTGGTCTGGTGGGAAACGCTGGAGGACCACACGGTCGGCTTCCGGGGCAGCCCCGAGTACCAGGAGTGGCGGGCGCTGCTGCATCACTTCTACGACCCGTTCCCGACCGTTGAACATTTCGTGCGGGTCGCCCTGTGACCGGGGCACCGGGGCCGACCACAATCCGGCCGCTGCGCGTGCTGTTCGTCTGCGCGCAGAACAGGCTGCGCAGTCCCACGGCCGAGAGCATCTTCCGGGGTGTGGACGGCTGGGAGGTCGCGTCAGCCGGCACGAACCGAGACGCGGAGGTGCCGCTGAGCCGCGACCTGCTGGAGTGGGCGGATGTGGCCGTGTGCATGGAGAAACGCCACCGGGATGTCCTGCGCCAACGGTTCCGGGGTGCGCTGCCGGACAACCGGATTCTGATCCTGGGTATTCCGGACGAGTTCGAGTTCATGGACGCGGAGCTGATCCGGCAGTTGCGCCGACTGGTGCCGTGGCGACTGGAGGGGGTCCGGCCTCGCCCGGCGGGTGGCGGTGAGGGCACGGGCTGATTCAGGTGTCTTCATGCGGGCGGGTCGTTTGAATGGGGTGTTCGTGGCAGCATGGGGGCGTGACGAACCCGTTTCTGAGAACTGCCCTGATTACCGGCGCTGTGATTGCCGCCGTGAATATCGTGTTTGCCTCGCTGGAGTACGGACTGCAGAGCCTGCCGTGGTGGTTCTACGCCGCGCAGTTGCTGTTGCTGCCGGCCATGCTGCTGCCCATGCGGTACTTTCCGCAGGCGAGCGTCACCCCGGATTACCTGCGGCGCGCGGGTCTGTTCGCGCTTGGGTGGGCGGTGCCGTACGCCATCTACAAGTTCGCGCATGACGTGCTGAGCCCGGTGTTCAGTCCCGGTGCGTCCCTGGTGGGGTACGTGGTGACGGTGGCGCTGTTCTCACTGATTTTCGCGGCGGTGCGGCGTCCTGGCGCGGGTGGTCGTCGGTGAGGATCGCGGTCCTGTCGGACGTGCACGGGAACGCGTTCGCGTTGCGTGCGGTACTGGACGACATCCGCGCGGCCGCCCCGGACCTGATCCTGAACCTGGGGGATGCGGTGTGGGGGGCGGCCGATCCCGGCGCGGCCTGGGCGTTGCAGGCGGAGTTCGCGCCGCCCAGCGTTCGCGGGAACACCGACGAGCGCGTGGCGGGCCTGCGGGACGGCAGGGAGGAGATGCGCGCCTGGGTGCGTGCGCAGGTGCCGGACTCGCTGCCCGCGCAGCTGGCGTCCCTGCCTGTACGGCTGGACGTGGCGGACGGTGAGGTGCGCGCCGCGCACGGCAGTCCCCGCAGCGCCTGGGAGGACCTGATGCTGACCGAGTCGCCCGCAGGCCGCACCCGCCCGGCACGCTTCGCCGAGCTGCGGGAGCGACTGGACGGCTTCACGGCGGACAGGGGAGGGCAGGTGTGCGTGGTGGGTCACACGCACCGCGAGATGCTGGCCGTCGTGGATGGGGTGACGGTCATGAATGTCGGTCCGGTGTCCCGCCAGAAGGACGGGTTGCCGCTGGCCCGCTGGGGACTGCTGACCCGCCGGGCCGGGCACTGGACGCCCGAGTTCCGCCGCACGCCCTACGACGCGGGGGCTGCGGCCGACTGGGCGCGGGCGCACGCGCCGCAGCCGGTGGGCGCGTTCGAGGCGGCGTGGCTGACGGCGGGCCGGGAACCCTGAACCCTGCCTGACCGGCGTTCAGGGAGTCTGGATGGTCATGCGGCGGATGTTCAGCATGCCGCTTCCGGTGTCCAGGGTCAGGCTGTCGTTCAGGCGGGTGGCGGTCAGGGTCTTGCCGGACAGGGCGTTCAGGAACACCTGTTCCTGCGCGGTCACGGCGGGCGTGCAGGCCATGCGGGTGGTGGCGAGGGCACTGAAGGTGACGCTGTCGCCCCGGATGCTGACCGTGCCGTTGACGCGGTTGCAACCGGCGGTGCCGGTCACGCGGTTCCCCGTGAAGGTCAGGCGTGGCAGGTTGTTCTTGACGGGCACGCCGTCCGGGAGGGTCCAGCCGACGATCTTCCAGCTGCCTTCCAGATCTACGTTCAGGGCCACCTGGGCGTGAGTGGTGGGCAGACCGAGCAGCAGCAGTGCCCCGGCGAGTGTCGCAACTGTGAACTTCTTCATAATCCCATTTGGGGCGTTCCCGACCCCCAGGATTGTAATCAGGAATCCATTCTGGGGATGTGGTGAGGAACTGCCCTCCCGTGCGGCGGACGAAACAAACGGAACCCGTTTTGCTCCCACTCGCTCCGCACGGATTGAGCAGCTTTGCAAGCCATTCAATCCGAATCCGTATCGGCACAGAGAGGGGCGTTCCGACCATCTGATCGGAACGCCCCTCTCTGTGTTCTGTCTGCTCACCGGGAGCCGGAGCTCCGGTCAGTGCAGATCAGCGACCGGCAGGAACGAATTCACGGTCCGCGAAGTCCTCGCGGGGACGGCCGCCACGGTCGTCACGGCTCCAACGACCCTGGCCGCCTCCGCCACCCTGACCGCCACGGTTGCCGCCGCCCTGGTACCCGCCACGGCCGCCGCCCTGACCCTGGTACCCGCCGCGACCGCCGCCACGGTAGCCGCCCTCATCACGGCCACTGCGGCCGCCGCCCTGGTATCCGCCTTCGCGGCGTTCACGGGTGGGCTGCTCGAACAGTTCCGGCAGTTCCTGCGCGACCTCGACGGTCACTTCGCCTTCGAGCGGGCTGGCGCTCAGCAGTTTCTGCACCAGTTCGCTGGGAATGTCGGCCACGGCCCCACCGCGCCACTGGCGGATCTTGCCCAGGCGGCGGGTGTCGATGTCACCGTTGCGGGCCAGGACGGCCACGGCGCGCGCCACGCTCATGCGCTCGGCGTGCAGGATGATGGTCGTCTGACCTTCCTCACCGCTCAGCAGGCTGGCGGCCTTCACGGGCTCGGTCACGCCGCTGATCTTGGCCAGCGCGCGGGCCAGGGCTTCAAGGCCCATCTCGCTGAACAGACGCTCGGCTTCCGCCTGGAAGGTCTGCGCGACGCCGCTGTCGACCTTGCGGACCATCTCGGCGCTGCTGCGGGCGCTCGCACCCTGCACTTCCTTGGGGGTGGGCAGCGGACGCTCGATGAAGCGCACGCCGGTCACGCGTTCCAGACCCATCACTTCACGCTGCTCGCGGTCGCCGTACATGATGATGGCGGTGCCGGTGCGGCCTGCGCGGCCCGTCCGGCCGGAACGGTGCACGTAGCTCTCGGGGTCCTGCGGCAGGTGGTACTGGACTACCAGGTCGACTTCCGGGATGTCCAGGCCGCGGGCGGCCACGTCGGTGGCGACCAGCACGCCAGCGCGGCCGTTGCGGAAGGCACCCAGAGCGCGTTCACGCTGGCTCTGCGCGAGGTCGCCGTGCAGCGCCTCGGACTCGATACCGCGGTGAATCAGTTCGTTCGCCAGCTCGTCGGCCTCGCGCTTGGTGCGCGTGAACACGATGGCCTTCTCCGGGTTGTAGATGGTCAGCAGGTCGGCCAGCACGCGGGTGCGGGCGCGGCCCACGCGGATCTTCAGGTGCTCGACGGTCTGCGCGGCCTGACTCTTGCCCTCGCCGACCATGTCGATCACGATGGGGTTGTTCAGGTACTTCTTCGACAGGCGGTGAATGTCGTTGGTCAGCGTGGCGCTGAACAGCAGCGTCTGGCGGCCCTCGGGCGTGCGCTGGAGGATCGTCTCGATGGCGTCGGCGAAGCCCACGCTGAGCATCTCGTCGGCCTCGTCCAGCACCGCGAACTCCACGGCGGTCAGGTCGATGTTGCCGCGCTCGATGTGGTCGATCAGGCGGCCGGGCGTGCCGACGATCACGTCGACGCCGCGGCGCAGGGCGTTCTCCTGCGGGGCGTAGGCGGCGCCGCCGTACACGGTGACGGTCGTCAGGCCCTGGCCGCTCTTGCTGAACTCCTCGGCGACCTGCTTGGCCAGTTCGCGGGTCGGTGCGACCACGATGGCGCGGGGCAGACGGCCGCGTTCACGGCTGGGTTCCAGCTTGGTGATGATGGGCAGCGCGAACGCCAGCGTCTTGCCGGTCCCGGTGCGGGCGCGGCCGATCATGTCGCGGCCCTGCAGGGTATGAGGCAGGCTCTCGGCCTGGATGGGGCTGGCTTCGGTGATACCGCGCTCGGCGAGACGCGCCGCGAGTTCGGGCGCAATCAGTTGGTCAAAGTTCATTTGTGGTCCTTTCGGGAAAGCACAGCCCCAGTGACCAGCAAACGCCTTGAATCCCGGCATCACGCATGTCCTGAAAGTGGGGGCACTCTCCAGCCGCCCGGGTATCTCCCGCTGCGGCGCACGAATTGAAAGATTACACCAACTTCGCCCGGAATGCAAGTGCGCGGCAGCAGAAAACCTGGAAGCGGGCCAGGCACCCGTCCAGTCTGATTCGCGTCCATCCGACGCCCCCGGCTTTCACTGCCCGGCAGTCTAGCGCACGCCCGCCCGCCCGGAAAGCACCCGCACGACCGGGCAGGGGCAAACCCGCAGTCGGCCGTGACCCCACCCGCACGCCCCACCCGCACGCAGGGCGGGGCAGGCGGGGTCCAGCGGCGCGGCGGCTGGCCAGATCAGCGGCAGGTCCGATCAGCGGCCAGTCCGGTCAGCGGCTGGCGAGCGCCCGGCTGACGTTGATCACGCTGACCGACCCGGCCGGATCGACGCTGCCGTCGTCGTTCGGTTCGCCCTCGTTCGCGACCAGCAGCACCTTCCCGTCGGGCGTGAAGGTCAGCATGTCCGGCAAGGCACCCACCGTCACGGGCGCGGCCAGCGGCGCGCCGTCACGGTCGAGCAGCAGCACCCGGCCCGGATCGGTCTTCACGGCCGCCTCGACCGCCACGGCCAGCACGCCGCCGCTGACCGCCACGCTGTTCGCGCCGCGCCCGTAGGCACTCAGGGGAATGTCCCTGACGTACCTGGGCGCGGCCGGATCGCGGATGTCCAGGACGGTCACGCTGGACTGCGCGCCGTTCACCACGAACAGGCGCCCGCTGGCCGGATCGAAGGCCGGAATCTCGGCGGCCCCCTGATCGAACGCGAACGGCGTCACCTGATACCGCGCCGCCTGCGTCAGCGTGCCGTTCCCTGCCACGCGGTACAGGGTGGTGCTGCCGCTGACCTCGTTCGCCACGACCAGCAGCGCCTGCCCGCCGGGCGCGCTGGCCGCCGGAATGAACAGCAGGCCCTCGGGTCCCAGGTCGCCCGCCGCGCCGCTGGCCGGGTCGGCCGTCTCGTTCACGGGGTTCATGTACTGCACCAGCGCCGGTTTCGCGGGATCGCTGACGTTCAGGACCATCACGCCGCCCGTGCGTTCCAGGCCCACGAACGCGAACGTCTGCCCGCCCAGCACGCCGGTCGTGACGCCCTCGGGTTCCGGGCCCTTGTTGTCGCTGCGGGTGTCGAAGGAGTCGGCCGTGCCGTTCGAGTTGAAGTTCGCGCGGCCCGCCGTCTGCCGCTCGAACAGGTCGCCGGTATCGGCCAGCAGCGTCAGGTCGGACGTCCAGACGCTCAGGGACCGCGCGCCGAACGACACCAGCCGGTCGGCGTCCCCGTCGCCGTCCGTGTCGGCGTCCAGCGTGCTGACCGTCAGGCGGCCCAGCGCGCCTTTCGCCTGCAGGGCCGCCGCGTCCGGGAACTTCAGCGGATCGAGTTTCAGGTCGGCCACGCGGGCGTTGTCGCTGAAACTGGCGTAGTCGCGCGTGTCGCCCTCGTTCGCGCTCAGCAGGTACGTCTTCCCGCCCACACTGAACGACGCGACCGAGTCCGGCATGAATGCCCCCAGCACCGGCCACGAGCGGATGTTCACGCCGCCGTCCCGGTCGCTGGCGTCCAGTCCGTTGCCCGGCAGCGCGTGATCCTTGAAGCCCAGCGGGGTCAGGGCCGTGATCTTCCCGGAGGTCAGGTCCAGCGTGGCGACGGCGTTACTTTCCTGCACGCTGATCCACGCCGTGCGGCCGTCCGGGCTGACCGTGATGTACTCCGGTTCGGCGTCCAGCGACACCTGCGCGCTGGCCCCGTCCCGCAGTCCCGCCGCTTTCAGGGCGCTGCGCTGGGCGTCGAAGGCCGTGAAGTCGGCCGTGGTGACCAGGGGCCGTTCGGGCGTGTCCGTGCGGGGGCAGGCGGTCAGCAGCGCCGTCAGGCCCGCCATCAGCAACGTCAGTTTTCTCATCGCCGCCCAGCGTAGGAGGCACGGATCAAGCCAGTGTCAGCAAGCCAGTGTCAGGCAGAAGGACCGTCGGCGCGCCCGGCCGTCACCCGCCGCGCGCCGCGACTTCCAGATCGTCCGGCACGCCGCCGCCCACGCCCACCCAGGCGCTCAGCATGTCGTCCGGGACCGGCGCGTGCAGGTGCAGGTCCCGTCCCGTCGCCGGGTGCGGGATGGTCAGGAACTGCGCGTGCAGCGCGTGCCGGGGCATGATTGCACTCTCGCGGCCGTACACGCCGTCCCCCAGGATCGGGCTGCCCAGGTGCGCCAGATGCACCCGGATCTGATGCGTGCGGCCCGTGCGCGGCTGCGCCCGTACCAGCGCCAGCGTGCGCCCGTGCCCGTCCGGCACGCTGCCCAGCGGCGTGAACAGCGTCTGCGCGTCACGCGGCTGCGCACCCCCGACCGTCATGCGTTGCCGCTGCACCGGATGGCGACCCACCGGGGCGTCCACCTGCACGGCCTCCAGCGCCTTCCACTGCCCGGCCGCGATCGCCAGGTACGTCTTGCGGGTCCGGCGGTCCTTGAACGCCGCCGCCAGGGCCGCGTGCGCCGCGACCGTCTTGGCGACCACGATCACGCCACTGGTATCGCGGTCCAGTCGGTGCACGATGCCGGGCCGGTAGCCGTCCGGGCCGTCATGACCGTCCTGCTGCGGCAGGTTCATGCGGCCCAGCAGGGCGTTCACCAGCGTGCCGGTACTCACGCCCGGCGCGGGGTGCGTGATCATGCCCGCCGGTTTGTTCACGGCGATCAGGTGCTCGTCCTCGAACAGTACCTCCAGTGGCACGTCCTCGGCGGCCACCGTCGCGTCCGGCGGGGGCGGCACGCGGACCAGCAGGACCTCGCCGCCCCGCAACTTCAGCGCGGGCTTCAGGGCCACCTGCCCGGCCACCTGCACGAACCCGCCCGTGATCCAGGCGGCCACCTGCGAGCGGCTCGCGCCGGTCAGGGCCGACAGCACGGCGTCCAGCCGTCCGGGCGTGGCGCTCAGCGTGCGGGTATCGGGGTGGGGCGCGTCATTCACGGCGCGCAGTGTACCGCCCGCCACGGCGCCCGCCGGACTCTTCATGCGGCCTTCACCGTGCGGCAGGCCCGTGATCCGATCCGGCAGGCCCCGCATATGGCTGTTCGAGCGAGGAAGAGGGTCAGGCGCACACCGCCCCCCGACGCCAGATCAGGAACCCACCCAGGAGGGAAGGACCGGGCAAGTGCACACCGCTCAAGGGAGGCTTCAATGCCGGAGGACACCCAGATCACATCTGCCGCCAACAGCACCTCACGCCGTCAGTTCATGGGATACGCCGCACTGTTCGGCGGAGGCATGGCCCTCGTTTCCTGCTCTGTCACCCTGCCCCCCAAAACGGCAGCCGAGCAGCAGGACATCGACATCCTGAACTACGCCCTGACCCTGGAGTACCTGGAAGCCGAGTTCTACAGCGCCTTCACCGGCAGCGGGCCCTACGCCAGCAAGCTGACCGATCCCCGCGTCATCGAGTACGCTAAGGAAATCGCGGCGCACGAGATCTCGCACGTCGAGGCGCTCAAGAAGACCATCGACAGCCTGGGCGGCAAGTACGTCACCAAGCCCACCTTCGACTTCAGCCCCCTGATCGGCAACGCCACCGTGAACGATCAGCTGTTCCTGCAGCTGGCCGCCACCTTTGAACCGGTCGGTGTGCGCGCCTACCTGGGTCAGGTGGCCCGCCTGAGCAACCCCGAACTGATCGCCGCCGCCGCCGCGATTCACGCCGTGGAAGCCAACCACGTTTCCGCCGTGCAGGAACTGCGCGTCAAGCTGGGCTACAACGCTGCGCCCACCCGCCAGACGGACATCGCCCCCCAGAGCGCCGCGAAGCCCACCAGCACCGCCGCCGCCGACTTCGACGCGAACTACTCCCCGACGCCCACCGCGTTCTGGAAGGCCCTGACGATGGCAGAAGTCCTGGCCATCGTTAAACCCGTCATCAAGTAAGCGGCACCGCACGGAAAGGAGATCACACCATGACCACACCCAACCGCCGTTCCTTCCTGAAATTCGCCGGTGTCAGCGCCGGAGCCATGACCCTGGGCGGCCTGAACCTCTCGGCCCTGGCAGCCACCAGCGTCAGCACCAAGAGCGCCGCGCAGGACCTCGTGATCCTGAACTACGCCCTGACCCTCGAGTACCTGGAAGCCGAGTTCTACAACGCCTTCACCGGCAGCGGCGCCTATGCCAGCAACCTCTCGAACCCCCGTGTCCGTGAGTATGCCCGCGAACTGGCCCTGCACGAGAACGCCCACGTGACGGCCCTTCAGGACACCATCCGGAAACTGGGCGGCACGCCCGTCGCCAAGCCCAACATCGACTTCAGCCCCCTGCTGAAGAACAGTGACGGCAGCGCCAAGACCGTGAACGACGAACTGTTCCTGGCGCTGGCGAACACCTTCGAACCCATCGGCGTGCGCGCCTACCTGGGTCAGGCCGACAAGGTCATGAACGGCGACGTGCTGACGGCCGCCGCCAGCATCCTGGCCGTCGAGGCGAACCACGCCAGCGGCATTCAGGAACTGCGCACCCAGCTGGGCTTCAACAAGAAACCCACCCGCCAGACCAGCCGCGCTCCCCAGAGCGACGCCAAACCCACCAGCACCAACGTCGCGGACTTCGACGGTGATTTCTCGCCCACGCCCACCGACTTCTGGTCGCCGCTGAGCATGGACGATGTGCTGGCCATCGTGAAACCGCTCATCAAGAGCTGAGATCCGGAACGCCAGTCCTGCATCATCCGGGGGGATGAGGAGGTCGCCGCCGGCGGCCCCCGTCCCCCCACCCATTCCCCCCTGAACCTCCACACTCAGTCAGATCAAGGAGATCCCCATGCCCAACATCGGCGCCCCAGAACTGCTCGTGATCCTGCTCGTCGCCCTGGTCGTGTTCGGCCCCCGCAAACTGCCGGAACTGGGCAAGAGCCTCGGCAACGGCCTGCGCGAATTCCGCAAGAGCACCCAGGGTCTCAAGGACAGCATCAGCCTCGAAGAACCCGCCGCCCAGACGGCGCCCGCTCAGGCCGTGCCTGCCCAGGCCGCTGCCGTCAGCCCGGCCGCCGTCATGCCCACGGCTGTCACGCCCGCCGCCGTGACCCCCGCGGCCGTGACCCCCGTCGCGCTGAACAAGGTCCAGGCCTGAGGCCCGCACCCCGCGCCAGACACATCACCCCGAACGGACGGCTGAACATTCAGATCACTGAGCATGCAGATCACTGAGCATTAAGGCAACGGCGGGTCAGGCCCCCACAACAGCCCTGACACACTGATAGGCTGCTCCGTGAACCCATGAGTCTTCCTTCCCTTCACCCCGACCTGCCCGACGAGGCCCTGCTCCAGGCCATGGCGACCGGCCAGCAGGACGCCCTGCAGGAACTGCACCGCCGGTACGCGCGGCTCCTGTACTCCCTCGGGCACCGCATGCTCCGGCAGACCGACGACGTGGAAAGCTGCGTGCAGGACGCCTTCATGAACGCCTGGAAGCACTGCGCCCGCTTCGACCCGGCCCGCGCCAGCGCCAAGACCTGGCTGGTCAGCATTGCCCACCACCGCTTCCTGCAGGAACTGCGCGACCGTCCCGACACCCCACTGGAAATCGAGGACTGGGACGCCCCCACCGCCGCCGCCGACCCCGCCGACCGCATCATGGCCGAACAGGCCGTCCAGGGACTCGAACCGCAGCAGCGTGAACTGGTGGAACTCGCGTACTACCGTGGGTACTCGCACAGTGAACTGGCGATCATCACCGGCCTGCCCGTCGGTACAGTAAAATCCCGGCTGCGGACTGCCATCGACCGCATGCGGACCCACCTGGGCAGCGGCAATGCCCACTGAGCCGACCCCCACCCGAACTCCGCCCGAACCCACTCCGCCCCTCTCTCAGCTCCGTACCCGCACAAGAGGCAGGTGAAGACACGTGACGATCAACCGAGATGACCTCCTGGCCCTGGCACTTGGCCTGCTGAACCCAGAAGAGGAAGCGCGTGTCCAGGCTGCCCTGGACGCCGACCCGGCCCTGATGGCCGAGTACCGCGCGGACCTGGACGCCCTGCACCGCCTGCCCGACGACCTGCCCCCCGCAGAGGTACCCGCCGGAGCCGAGGAGCGCCTGATGGCCCGCCTGAACAGCGCAGTACTGAACAGCGCAGTGGCCTCCACGAGCGCCGCAGCTGCCGGACCTGCACCAGCTTCCGTGCCGCTGTTCCCGGATGCCCCAGGTCTGGACGCTGGGCGGGCGGATCGCAGCGAGCGCCGCTCCCCGTGGCTGAACTGGCGCGGAGGGCTGCTGGCCCTCGTGGCCGCCGTGGCTGTGGGCGTCCTGCTGATCCGCCCCCCGCAATCCACCGATCCGCTCAGCGAGTTCGCCCGCGCGCCCGGCTCGGTCACGCAGGAACTCGCCACGGCCGGGCAGCCGCTGGGTCAACTGATCCGCCTGCCGGACGGCCGCGCGTACCTGCACCTGACCGCCGCCGCACCCGAAAAGAGCGTGTACCAGCTGTGGCGCATCGAGAACGAAACGCCCGTCTCCGCCGGCGTGTTCGACGGGCAGGGCATCGTGATCCCAGCACTGAAGGACGGGCAGACCATCGCCGTCAGCGTGGAACCGCCGGGCGGCAGCCGGCAGCCGACCACGCAGCCCATCCTGGTGCAGTCGCTGTAACGCGCGGGGCGTAGAGCGCAGGGTGCGGGAAGGCGGGCCGGGAGCATGATCTCCCCGCCCGCCTTCCCCTGTGTCGTTCAGTGCAGCCAGTCCTCGCCGATCTCCTCGACCTTCCGGCCCTGCAGGTCGTCCACCTCGTCCAGGCGGGTGGCCCAGGCGGGGAAGGGGTAGTTGACCAGCACCGGGTTGGGCACGTCCGGCTGGCTGACCAGCATGGTGCCGGGTTGCAGGATCCCGGCGCGCGCGCGGAAGCTCTGCGGCAGGAAACGGTACTCGGGCCGCTCGGCCTCCGCGAGGTCCAGGCGGCCGACCACGCGGATCGCGGCGTTCGACACGATGCGCCGCTCGACCTCGCTGGCCGTCTGCTGCGCCCCGATCAGGATGATGCCCAGGCTGCGGCCACGCTCGGCGATGTCCAGCAGCACGTCCTTGATGGGACTGTCCCCGTCGCGGGGGGCGTACTTGTTCAGCTCGTCGAGGACCACGAACACCGTGTCCTGCCGTCCCACGCGTTCCTTGTGCTCGAACAGGTCGCGCAGCAGCACGCCCACGATGAACATCTGCGCCGTGGCGGACAGCGTGTGGATGTCAACCACGGTCGTCTGCACGCCGGGCTTCAGGGGGTCCGGGCGGAAGCGGGCGGCCTGGTCGGCGCTCACGTCGCCGCGCACCAGCGGCGTCAGGTGCTTCTGCACGCCGCGCAGGCGGCGGATGAAGGCCTGGAGGGTAGCCGGGGACTGCTTGCCGACCCATTTGCGGTCGCCCTCGCCGTCGTTCGCGTCCAGCAGTTTGTACTCCAGGTACGCGACCAGCTGCGCGAAGGTGCCGATGCGCACGCTGCCCATCTCGTCGAAGCGCACGTCCTCGTCCAGCACCTGCTCGGTGTCCGGCTGCCAGTCGTCCACGGTCAGGTACGGCGTTTCAGCGCCCTGCGCCATGCGGTACAGGCGCTCCTCGATACTGCCGATCACGAAGCCCAGGTTCACGCTGGCGTCCCGGTCCACGAACACGTACGGCAGCATGCGGCGCGCGCAGAACTCCCGCAGCGAGTACAGGAACGGCGTCACGCCCTCTGCGCGCTGCTCGACGTGCGGCACGATGGCGGCGCCCGCACTGCCCGGCCGGGGCGGCGCGAGGAACTGCACGTCCCGGAACGCCTCGACCGGCAGCCCCATCAGCGCGTAGCGGTGGTCCGGCAGGCCCTTCTGCGCCTGCGCCTGCGCCTCGCGGGACTCGACCTCGCGGTTGCGCTTGTCGAGGAACAGCAGGTCCTCGCCCTTCACGTTGAAGATCAGCGCCCGCCCGGCCGACGCGCCCGTGCCCATCACGCCGCTGCGGAAGATGGAATGCAGCAGGAACAGCGCGTAACTGGTCTTGGTCGCCACGCCCGAGATGCCGCTGATGTTGATGTGCCCGCCGTTCTCGCCGTTCACGAAGCGGTAGTTGATGGGCAGCACCTGCCCGTCGGCCAGCAGCCCGCCTGGGAAGGCCTTCTCGCCCATCTTGTCGGCACTCAGGGCCATGCGCAGGTCGTCGCCCCGCGCGTGCCGCACCCCGTCGCCCGGCTGCGGCGGAATGAAATTCTCGGGGTTCACGCGCGTCACCAGTACTCGCGCCGCGTAACTCACGCTGGCCGGCAACAGGCCCGCCGCGACGTCCTGCACGTCACTGTCGAAGGTCACGCCCTCATGACGGGTGCGCACATGATCCACGATCCCGTAAAAATTGACGAACGACCCGTCCGGTTTGCGCGTCTGCACCGCCACCAGATCATCGAGTTGCACGCTCGCGCCGGGCAGCACCGCGAACCAGAAACTCACGGGCGTCACGTCCTGCGTGCCCAGCACCATGCCCACCTGCGCGCCCGTCACGTCCGGGCCGCCAAACTTCAGATTCGTCACGCGACCCCCTGCAGGCCCGCGATGTGAGCCCGGATGCGCCGCGTCACGAGGTCCGCGCTGCCCATGCTGCGGCCCATCGCCTGCTCCAGCGCCGCCGTGGGAATCAGGTTCTGCGGCGCACGCGGGTCCTTGTGCGCGTGACTGCCCAGCCGCCGCAGCAGCGTGCCGCTGAGGTTCGCGACCTGCCGGACGATGGGCGGCAGGAAGCTGGGATCGTCCGGCGCGAACATCTCCAGGCGCATGACGCCCGCCATGGGATGCTGGTAGAACGCGGCCTCGCACAGCCGCACGTACCAGATCAGGCGCGTGAACTGCCCGTTGCTGTACGTCATGCGCATGACCGGGGTGCGCTCGCCGGGTTTCAGTTCGCTCAGCAGCGAGGCCCGGTCGGCCGGGAGGTACATGGTCTCCATGGTCTTCACGCAGCCGACGACCGCGCCGTTCAGATTCCGTCCGCGCAGCGTGCCGTCCTGCACGGTCAGCGCGCTCAGCCACTCGCGGTCATCCTGATCGTCCGCCGGGACCCTGGACGCCAGGTCGTGCGAGAGGTTCTGCTCGGCGGCCAGCATGTGCTGTTGCAGTACGTTCAGGGCGGCCAGGGCGTCCGTGCCGGTCATGGGGACGGGCGTGTACTCCAGCTGCCCGGTGTGGGGGTGGCGCGGCGAGAGGGTCATGGGGTCGATCCGCAGGTCCGGGGCGTGCGCCAGGATGCGGGCGGCCTTCACGGCCCGCAGTTCCGCCTGCCGGGTGCCGTGCGGGCACAGTTCGACGGCGCCCACCACGTACGCGCCGAAGCCGCCCAGCCCGCTCTGGCCGTGGTCGTCCTCGATGAACAGGCGGGATTCCATGCGGCGTTTGCCGTCCACGACGAACACCTGCCGCAGCCGTTCCGGGATGGGGCGTGCGGGAATGGCCGCCCAGCGCGGCGTTTCGACGTCTTGAATCTCACCGTTGAAGTCCTTGAGGGTCAGTTGCCCGCCCTCGATGTCCACGGGCCAGGGGTCCAGGCGAATACGCATGCCCGCAATTCTACGCGCTGGACAGAATGTTTGGCCGTTGCTCTGGTGCGCCGTGGCTCTGGTGACACGAAAACGCCGCCGGTCCTCACTCGGACGGGCGGCGCTGGTGGGGTGGTGCGGTCTTCAGCCGTGGTAGCCGCTCAGGAGGCGCAGGCCGTCCTCGTCGGTCAGGGTCAGGCAGCGGTAGGCGGGGCTCAGCAGGCCGTCGTCGCGCATCTCGCCGATCAGTTTGCTGACGCTCTCGCGGGTGGCGCCGGTGCCCTCGGCGATCAGTTCGTGCGTGGCCCGCACGAAGCGGGTGCCGTCGCTGTGCGCGCCGCCCAGGGTGCTGTCGGCGAGGTTCAGCAGGTAGCGGGCGATGCGTTCGCGCAGGTCGCCGTCCTGAATGTGCACGCCGTCGGTCATCATGCGCTGCAGCTGGGCGCTGAGGCTGCGGGTCAGGTCCCACAGCTCGGCGGCACTCAGGTGCTGCGGGTGGATGGGCACCAGGACCGTGTCGGTCAGGGCGACGACCTGATGGCCGCGCGTCTGGCCGTGCAGGCATTCCTCGCCGAAGATGTCGCCGGGGCGGATGTGCCGGACGGTCAGGTTGCGGCCCTGGGGGGTGAGGCGCACGGCGCGCATCAGGCCGCTTTCGAGGCGGTAGAGGCTGGGTGCGCTGTCTCCGGCGTAGTACAGGGTCTGGCCGCGGCGCACCGTGCGGTTCAGGTCGTGCGTCTGGGGCAGGGTGGTGGGGGCGAGGTACGTCATGGTGACTCCTGTCTTGTGCGCCGGTGCGCTGGAGGGATGCGGTGCGTCGGGTTGCGGCCTTCTCTTGTGGAATGAAGTGTACAACCCTTGTACAACCTTGAAACGTTCACGGCTCACAGTGTGAAAAGTAAATCAATGGGTTCCGGATGGTGCCGCCCAACGACGTGCCAGCGCCCGGAAAACGACTCAGGGAGCCCTCACCCGGTCCCGGGTACGCGGGCCAGGACCCCCACACCCACCCGACCTGTCGGGGGTCATCCCCCCCCAATCGCCCATTCCGCTGAAGCCCCTGAGAAGGGTTCTTCAGACGTTTACAGGAGCCGTGTACAGGGTTGTACAACCCTCCTCCCCACGCTCCTGTGCCCGTCACGCTGGCATGGCAGGGGCGCGGCCCCGGCCTCTACCCCAGCACGTCCAGGCCGTCCAGTACCACACTCGCGTGCGCCTCGACCGTCAGCGCATGATCGTGGTTGTACCCGCCCGCCATCATGGTCACCACCGGCACGCCCGCCGCCCGCGCCCAGCCCAGCACCGCGCGGTTACGTTCGCGCACGCCGTCCAGCGTCAGCGCGAAGCGCCCGAAGCGGTCCCCGGCCAGCACATCCGCCCCCGCGAGGTACAGCAGCAGGTCCGGCCGGAACGCCTCCAGCGGCGGCAGTACCCGATCCCGCACCACCGACAGGTACTCGGCGTCCGTCACGCCGTCCCCCAGCCCGATGTCCAGCGAACTGACCTCCTTGCGGAACGGGTAATTGCGCTCGCCATGCACGCTCAGCGTGAAGGCCCGCGCCTCGGTGCCCAGCAGCGCCGCCGTGCCGTTCCCCTGATGCACGTCCAGATCCACGACCGCCACGCGCCGCGCCAGCCCGTCATCCAGCGCGATGCGGGTCAGGATCGCTGCGTCGTTCACCAGACAGAAGCCCTCGGCGCGGTCCCGGAAGGCGTGGTGCGTGCCACCCGCCAGATTCGCGCCCCACCCGACCCGTAGCGCGTCGTGCAGCGCCGCCAGCGATCCCCCGGCCGCGCGGCGGGCCCGCTCGACCACGCCCGGCGACCACGGCAGCCCGAAGGCGCGTTCCTCGTGCCGGTCCACCTCGCCGCGCCGCCAGCGCCTCAGCCAGTGCGGATCATGCACGCGCGCCGCGTCCGCCCAGCGCAGCGCCGGGGTGTCCAGCACCGGCAGCAGCGGGAGCAGGCGCCGCCGCACCCCCTCGTACTTGTAGTACGGAAAGCGGTGCCCGTCCGGCAACGGAAACCCGTAATCCGCCGGAGAGTACGCCCGGAACGCGTGCCGGAATGCTGGCCCTGCCGGGAGAAGTTCTGCGGCCTCAGTCACGCTCCGCAGTCTGCCGCAGCCCGCCGCGCCGTACGGCAAGCAAAGCCACAGCCCAGGCCCCGGAGCGGAATGCCGGTGCCCGTCAGTGCTGCCCGCGCAGGCCGCGCAGCACCCGGAACCCCAGGACGTCCACCACGATCAGCGTCACCAGCGATCCCAGCCCGGCCAGCCACTCGCCGCGCCCGACTTGCAGGATCACGCTCGTCAGGCCGCCCAGATTGATGCTGACCAGCATCAGCACGACCAGCCCGATCAGCACGCCCGGCCCTCATGTCCGTCCCGGACCCCTTCTGTCCCTCTCATACCTGCGCGGTTCACCCCGGCAGTCTAGGGCGCCCGCGCAGACTGGACACTGCCCGGCCCGCGCCCGCGTGGGCGTGTTAGCGTCGGGGGCGTGATTGACCGTTACCTGACCCCGGAAATGAAGGCCCTGTGGAGCGAGGCCAGCAAGTACCGCGCGTGGCTGCGCGTGGAACTGGCCGCCATGCACGCCCAGGCGAACCACGGCGAGGTGCCTGCCGAGGCGCACGCCGCCCTGACCGCCCGCAGCGAGGCCGACCCGCTGGACGACGCGTTTGCGCAGAAGGTCGCGGAGATCGAGGCCGTCACCCGCCACGACATCGTCGCCTTCACGCGCGCCCTGACCGAACGGTACGGCGAGGAAGCCCGCTTCGTGCACCACGGCCTGACGAGTACCGACGTGGTCGACACCGCCCAGAACCTGCTGCTGGACGAGGCGCTGGGCATCATCATCACGGACGCCGAGGCGCTGCGCGAGGTGTGCCGCACGCAGGCCGTGGCGTTCAAGCACACGCCCACCGTGGGCCGCACGCACGGCATTCACGCCGAACCCATGACCTTCGGCCTGAAATTCCTGAACTGGATGGCCACCCTGGACCGCGACCTCGAACGCCTGCACGCCGCCCGGAAGCGCGTGCAGGTCGTCATGCTGTCCGGCAGCGTGGGCACGTACGCGCACGTCTCCCCGAAAGTCGAGGAGGAAGTCGCCGCCGCGTGGGGCTGGCAGGCCGCGCCCGTCACCAACCAGACCCTCGCCCGCGACCGTCACGCCGAGGTGCTCTCGGCCCTGGCGATCTTCGGCACGACCCTGGAACGCATCAGCGTGGAGATCCGGCACCTGCAACGCAGCGAGGTCCGCGAGGCGATGGAACCCTTCGGGAAGGGCCAGACCGGCAGTTCCTCCATGCCGCACAAGAAAAACCCCATCCTGACCGAGAACGTCACGGGCTTCGCGCGGCTGCTGCGCGGCTTCCTGACCACCGGCCTGGAGAACGTGGCGCTGTGGCACGAACGTGACATCAGCCACTCCAGCGCCGAACGCGTCATCCTGCCCGACGCCACGAGCGCCGCCAGTTACGCCGCGCGCCGCCTGACCGGCGTGCTGCGCGACCTCGTGGTGTTCCCGGACCGCATGCTGAAAAACCTGAACGACCTGGGCGGACTGGTGTTCAGTCAGCGCGTCCTGCACGCCCTGATCGACGAGAAAGGCATGATGCGCGAGGCCGCGTACACCCTGGTGCAGCGCAGCGCCCTGAAATCCTGGGAGACCGGCGAGGGCCTGCGCGACCTGCTCAGGGCCGACCCGGAAAACCCCCTGAACGACGCGGAACTGGACGCCGCCTTCGATCTGGCGTGGTACCTGCGGCACGTGGACGACATCTACGCCCGCTTCGGGCTGTAACCCCGGCCCCACTCCGTCCGGCGCGCAGGGAAACGGGGGAGAGGCCCCCTTCCTGCGCGCGTTCCCATTCCGGCGCGGCGCATCCCGTATCCTGCGGGCATGGGTTTCATTCTTCGGTTGCTGGTGAATGCACTGGCCCTGTACCTGCTGGCCCGCGTGTACGGCGGCGTGAGTTTCGAGCCGGGCGCGGACCTCGTGTACGGCGGCGTGAGTTTCGAGCCGGGCGCGGACCTCGTGAGCGTCCTGATCGCGGCGGTGGTCATGGGCATCGTGAACGCCCTGATCCGCCCGGTGCTGCTGCTGCTGTCGCTGCCCGTGAACATCCTGACGCTGGGCCTGTTCACGCTGGTCGTGAACGGCGTGGTGCTGTACCTCGTGGCGGCCGCCACCGCCCTGAACGTCGCGGGCTTCGGCGCGGCGATCATCGGGGCGATCATCCTGGCCGTGATCTCGTGGGTGCTGGACGCCGCAGCGGGCGCCCTGAAACTGGACGGTGGACGGAATTAACGCCGTGACCCTCCCGCCCGAACCGGAGGTCGGTCAGCCTCTGCCTGCGCTGGTCACGGACCCCACCGACCTGCGCGCCGCACTGCGCGGGCAGACGGTGGCGTTCGTGCCGACCATGGGCGCCCTGCACGAGGGGCACGCGGCCCTGATCCGCGCGGCGCGCGCCGCCGTGCCCGGTGGGCGCGTGGTCGTCAGCGTGTTCGTGAACCCCCTGCAATTCGGCCCGAACGAGGACCTCAGCCGCTACCCCCGCGACCTGGAAGGCGACCGGCGCGTGGCGGGCGGGGCGGGCGCGGACCTGCTGTTCCACCCGGACGTGCCCACCATGTACCCGGACGGCTTCAGCACCAGCGTCAGCGTGTCCGGCGTCAGCGAACCGCTGGACGGCGCGGCGCGGCCCGGCCACTTCACGGGCGTGGCGACGGTCGTGCTGAAACTCCTGAACCTCGTGCGGCCGGACGTGGCGCTGTTCGGTGAGAAGGACTGGCAGCAACTGGCTGTCGTGCGCCGCATGGTCCGCGACCTGAACCTGAACGTGGACGTGCGCGGCGTGCCCACCGTCCGGGGGGACAGCGGGCTGGCCCTCAGCAGCCGCAACGCCTACCTGTCGGCCGAGCAGCGCGCCCAGGCGGCCGTGCTGTCGCGGGCACTGCGGGCCGTGCAGACCGCGTACGCGGGCGGGGAACGCCGCGGCGACGCGCTACGGCAGGCGGGGCTGGACGTCCTGAACACTGACCCGGACCTGACCCTGGATTACCTGAGTGTCGTGGGGAGTGACATGCATGAAAGGGAAATCATGGACAATGACCCCATGAACCGCGTCCTCGTGGCCGCCCGCCTGTTCGGGGTGCGGCTGATCGACAACATGCCCCTCGCCTCCCACGTTGCGGCAGGCCAGTCCACGGTGAGCCTGTCCACGGTGAGCCCCGAGTGACCCTCGACGAACTGCTGCGCGAGATGGTCACCCGCCGCGCCTCGGACGTGCACCTCCAGGCCGGCAGTCCCCCCATGGGCCGCATCGACGGGCAACTCGTGCCGTTCGGCACGCAGCCGCTCATGCCGCCCGACACGCAGATGCTCGCGCAGGCCCTGATGACCGCCGACCAGTGGGACGACTTCACGTACCGCAACGAACTGGACCTCGCGTACAGCGTCTCCGGGCTGGGCCGTTTCCGCTGCAACGTGTTCCGGCAGCGCGGCGCGGTCGGCATGGTCATGCGCATCGTCTCGGACGCCATTCCCGGCTTCGACGCGCTGGGCCTCCCGGCCGACGTGCTGCGGCAACTGGCCGACGCCCCGCGCGGCCTGATCCTCGTGACCGGCCCCACCGGCAGCGGCAAGACCACCACCCTGGCCAGCCTGATCGACCACATCAACCGCTCGTTCGCGTACAACATCATCACGGTCGAGGACCCCATCGAGATCCTGCACAAGAACAAGAAGAGCATCGTCGTGCAGCGCGAGATCGGCAGCGACACCCGCGACTTCCGCACCGCCCTGAAGTACGCCATGCGCCAGGACCCGGACGTGATCATGATCGGCGAGATGCGTGACAAGGAAACCGTCGAGGCCGCCCTGAGCGCCGCGCAGACCGGCCACCTCGTCCTGAGCACGCTGCACACCCAGGACGCCGTGCGCAGCGTGAACCGTATCATCGACTTCTTCCCGCCGTACGAGCGCGATCAGGTGCGCCTGCAACTGGCCGAGTCGCTGGTCGGCATCATCAGCCAGCGCCTGCTGCGCCGCGCGGACGGCGTGGGCCGCGTGCTGGGCCTGGAAATCATGATGAACACGCCCTTGATCCAGGAGTACGTGAAAGACGAGGACAAGACCCACCTGATCAAGGACGCCCTGATCGAGGACAACATCCGCGGCATGCACACCTTCGACCAGCACCTGTCGCAGCTGTACCGCAACACCCTGATCACCATGGACGAGGCGCTGGCCGCCGCGACCAGCCCGCACGAACTGAAACTGATGCTCACCCGCAGCGGCGTGTCGTACTGATACGGACTCCGATTGAATGGGCTGCAAAGACCATTCAATCCGAGCGGATGCGAGAAGGAGAGAAAGCGGGCTGCCGGACGTGGAGTTGGCAACCCGGCGCCCTTCCGGGTTGTCAACGGAACAGACGGAGTCCGTATGACCTGACCGGTGTTCCGGAACCGTCGTCCCTGACCCGCTCCCAACCGTCCGTCCGGCCACGCCGCTCGGGCCTGGGGGCGGGTCACTGTCTGTACTTCCCCCGGACCGGGAGTGGCAACGCCAGGACGGCGTGGTAAACTGCAAGCTGTCAGCAAGGCGTCAGCGTAAACCCCGGGCATTCTCGTTCATGCACCCCGGTTACCCGATCTCCAACCCCGAGTTCACGGGCGTTGGGCCACTCGCGGGTAAGAGTAGGGGCAAAGGTAGGCACACCATGGCAGAAGTCATCCTCGAGCACATCAACAAGCGTTACGGCAGCAAGCACCACGCGGTGAAGGACTTCAACCTGCACATCCAGGACCGTGAATTCATGGTCTTCGTCGGGCCGTCCGGCTGCGGGAAGTCCACCACGCTGCGCATGATCGCCGGCCTCGAAGACATCAGTGACGGCATCCTGAAGATCGGCGACCGCGTCGTGAACGACGTGCCGCCCAAGGACCGCGACATCGCCATGGTGTTCCAGAACTACGCCCTGTACCCGCACATGAACGTGTACGACAACATGGCGTTCGGCCTGAAGCTCCGTAAGACGCCCAAGGACGAGATCGACAAGCGCGTGCGTGAAGCCGCCAAGATCCTCCAGATGGAGCACCTGCTGGGCCGCAAACCCAAGGAACTGTCCGGCGGTCAGCGTCAGCGCGTCGCGATGGGCCGCGCCATCGTCCGTGAGCCGAAAGTCTTCCTGATGGACGAGCCGCTCTCCAACCTGGACGCCAAACTGCGCGTCGAGATGCGCTCGCAGATCAGCCAGCTGCACCGCCGCCTGGGCGCCACCATCGTCTACGTGACGCACGATCAGGTCGAGGCCATGACGCTCGGCAACCGCATCGTCGTCATGCGCGACGGCGTGATCATGCAGGTGGACACGCCCATGAACCTGTACGACTTCCCGCAGAACAAGTTCGTGGCCGGCTTCATCGGCAGCCCCAGCATGAACTTCGTGACCGCCAAGATCCAGAACGGCGAGTTCGTGATCGGCCAGAACCGCGTGGCCCCGATGGGCCGCCTCGCGCAGAGCGTCAAGGCGCACGAGGGCAAGGACGTGTTCATGGGCATCCGCCCCGAGCACGTCGGTGTGGTCGGCATGACCGACCTGCCGCACGGCACCAACGTCCTGAAAGGGCAGGTCGTGGTCGTCGAGCCGCTGGGCGCGCAGACCGACCTGATCGTCGACGTGAACGGCCAGCACCTGACCGTGAAGGTCGAGGGACAGGCCACCGTGCTGCCCGGCGATCCCATCGAACTGCTGATCGACCAGACCCGCATGCACGCCTTCGACACCACCAGCGAGGCCGCCATCGACCGTGGCACGCCCGCCGGTACGCGCGGTCAGGCCGACACCCCCGGCCTCGGCTACGAGTACGCCCACGCCGTCAGCGCCGACTGACCCCACCCCGCTCTGCTGAGCACGCGCCGTCCGGTCATGTACCGGCGGCGCGTTCTTCCGTCTGCCGCTGCTGCCCTGCGCGGCACCTGCACCCGGCCTGCCGCGTTGGTCCTGCCCGCAACACCTTCATGATCTGAACCTGACGGGCAGGCATCCCCACGGCAGGTGTTTACCTGACCTTCATGCGGCGCTAGACTCAGGCACCCACCACTGGACGCACTCGACTGCCCTGCCTGCCCCAGGCCGACAGTCCCAGTACCGGACAAGGAGTTCCCATGAAAAAAGCACTGCTGACCCTGACCGCCCTGGCCCTGCTCGCCACGACCGCACAGGCCCGCTCCTGGGAAGACATCAAGAAATCCGGCACCATCAAGATCGCCACCGAGGGCGCCTTCCCGCCCTTCAACCTCCTGAAAGGCAAGGAACTGACCGGCTTCGAGGTTGACCTCGCCAACCAGCTCGCCAAGCAGCTGGGCCTGAAAGTCCAGTGGGTCACGCAGCCCTTCGACAGCCTGCTGATCGGGTTGCAGCAGGACCGCTACGACTTCGTGATCGCCAGCCACGGCATCACGCCCGAACGGGCCAAGGCCGTGGACTTCAGCAACCCGCACTACTGCACGGGCGGCGCGATCGTCAGCCGCGTCGGTGGCCCCAAGACGGCCGCCGACCTGAAAGGCAAGACCGTGGCCGTGCAGGTCGGCACCACCTACCTGGACAACGTGCGCAAGGTCCCCGGCGTGAAGGACGTCAAGACCTTCCCCAAGGACACTGACGCGCAGGCCGCGCTGATGGCGGGCCGCGTGGACGCCTGGGTCGGCGACAAGTTCACGGGCCTGGACCTCGTGAAAGCCCAGAAGGGCAAACTGGTCGCCGGGAGCCTGCTGTTCAACGAGAGCATCGGCATGGCCGTCAAGAAAGGCAACGCGGGCCTGCTGAAAGAACTGAACGCCGCGCTCGCCAAGAGCCAGAGCGACGGCACGTACGCCAAACTGAGCGGCCAGTACTTCGGCACGGACGTCCGCTGCCGCAACTGATACGGACTCCGAATTGAATGGCTTTGCACGCCATTCAATCCGAGCGGAGCGAGTGGGACGCAGTCCGTATGAGCCATCTATCCTGAGCCACTGTCTGCGGCGGCACGCAGGCCCCTTCCTGAACGGGGGGGCCTGCGCTGTCCTGACGCGCAGGTTCAACTGCCCTGGCGGGTGTGCCATTATCTTTCAAATGCACATCAGCTCGCTTTTTTCACCTGACCTGCCCGCCCGGAGGCTCCCTTGACCGCTCCTGCCACGCCCCGGAACCAGCCGCTCGGGCCGGGCGCGATCCTGCTGTGGCTGGTCGGCGCGGCCGCCGCGTTCCTGCTGCTGTTCTACCTGATCACGGTGATCCTGCGGCAGATGCCCGATCCGATCGGGCCGCGCGCCGACCTGTTCGTGGAGGGCGCGCAGATCACGCTGAAACTCACGGTCGTCAGTGGATTGATCGGCCTGATCATCGGTGTGGTGGCGGGCATTCAGAAGACCAGCACGTCATGGTTGGTTCGTGCGCCCGCCAACCTGTTCGTGTGGTTGATTCGCGGGACGCCCCTACTGATTCAGATTCTGTTCGTGTACAACGCCCTGCCGCCCATCCTGAAAAGTATCGGCCTGAACGTGCAACTGAACGAATTCTGGTCGGCCGTGATCGCGCTGGCCCTGAACGTCGGCGCGTACAACGCCGAGGTGATCCGCGCCGGGATTCTGGCCATTCCGCGCGGGCAGACCGAAGCGGCCCGCAGTCTGGGCCTGAGTGGCGCGCAGACCATGCAGACAGTCGTGCTGCCGCAGGCGCTGCGGCTGGTCGTGCCGCCCCTGGTGAACAACCTCGTGGCGCTGCTCAAGGACTCCTCGCTGGCGTCCAGCATCGCGCTGCTGGAACTCACGCTGGCCGGGCAGCGGGTCAGCAGCGAGAGCTTCCTGCCGGTGCCGGTCCTGACGACCGTCGGGGCCGTGTACCTGTCCCTGACGACCGTGATGACCTTCTTCACCGATCAGCTGGAACGCCGCGTGAAGATCGCCACCCGCTGAACGAACCTCGCAGGACAGCAAGGCACCGGACGTAACGCGCGTCCGGTGCCTGTTTTCTGTGGTGCTGCTCGTACGGACTCCGATTGAATGGGCTGCAAAGACCGCTGGGTTCGAGCGGGAGCAAGGCGGGTTCCGGGCGTGGAGTCGGCAACCTGATGCTTTTCCGAGCTGTCAACGAAATAAACGGAATCCGTATGAAGCCCCGGTTACTGCCCCGAGTCGATGCTGCCGCCGCCCCGGTAGGCGGGCGTGGTCATCCAGTAGCGTTTCAGCCAGCGTTTGAACAGCGTGGTCAGTGGCACGGCCAGGATCGCGCCGGGCACCCCGGCGACGGCCAGTCCGACCAGCAGCGCGATCAGGATGGCGGCCGGGCTCAGGCGCATGGTGCGGCCCATGATCAGTGGCCCCAGCACGTTCCCCTGCACCTGATTGATGATGAAGTACAGCGCCGCGACCAGCCCGACCGTCAGCGCACCCTGCGAGATGGCCAGCAGCATGGGGATGGCCGCCGCCACGACGATGCCCACGTACGGCACGATGCTCAGCAGGCCGCTCAGCAGGCCCAGCGCCACTGCGTTCGGGACGTTCAGTGCCATCAGGCCTGCCGTGGCCAGGACGGCGGTGCTGAGCATCAGCAGCAGTTGCCCGCGCAGGAACCCGCCGAAGCTGCTGCTCACGTCGTCCGACAGGCGCAGTAGCGTGGGTTGCCAGCGGCGCGGGAAGACCGACAGGACGCTGCGGCCCGCCCGGTCGTAATCCAGCATGAAGTACATGGCGAGCGTCACGATGAACCCCAGTTGCCCCAGCCAGCCCAGCAGGCTGCTCAGGGTGCCCAGCACGTCCGGCCCGGCGTTCACCAGTCGCTCCAGCAGCGGGCCGGTGTTGGTGGTCAGGTTGGTGGTCTGCTCGTCGATGTACTTCGAGAGGCTGTCCTTGATGCCCTCGGCGCCCTTGACGCTGTCCAGGCGGTCCAGGCCTGAACTGGTGATGTCTTTGAGGTTCCGCGCGAGATCCGGGATGCCGTTGATCAGTCCGGTCACCTGCGAACTGACCGTCATGACCAGCAGTGTCGTGAGGGCGATCGTCACGACCAGCAGCAGCAGCACGCCCACCATGCGGCTCACGCGGCGGCTTTCCAGCCACGCCAGCAGCGGGTTCGCCAGGAACGCCAGTCCGTACGCGGCGATGACGGTCACGGTCACGCTGGCCAGCAGTTGTGAGCCCCACATCAGTGCCCGCAGCGCGGCCAGCAGCAGCAGCAGGTACGCGATCAGGCGCACGGGCGGCTGCGCCCACAGGATCCGCAGCAGGTGCGGCACGTCGCGCGCGGCGCGCCAGTCAGGACGGTCCGGTGGTGGTGGGGGAATGGAGCGGGGTGCGTTCACGCCATCATCCTGACACCGCGCCGCGCCGCGCGAAATGCCCCGGATGCGTGGTCCGGGGCGTTAAAGCTTGGGTGTTCCTTCAGGGAATCCTGATCTCATACGGACGCCGATTGAATGGGCTGCAAAGCCCGTTGGGTCCGAGCGGATGCGAGCAGGAGAGAAAGCGGGCTGCCGGACGTGAAGCCGGCAGGGCCGCTCAGGCGGGACTGAGGGTGGCGGGCGGCTCGGAGCGGCTGCCCGCTTTCTGCCAGAAGTACACCAGCGCGATCAGTCCCAGGGCACCCAGGTTGATCAGCAGGTGCGTGGGAATGATCAGAATGAACGACGCGATCAGCAGCAGCAGCATCTGCACGGGGTTGGTCTTGCGGTGCAGGAAGCGCATGGTGGCCGCGCTGAACGCCACCAGCCCGATGAACGCGAAGATCACCATGAAGACCGCCTCCCCGAACGGCACCCCGTTCAGGCGGCCGTTCGCGATCAGCAGCAGCTGCGGGTTGAAGAACATCATGTACGCCAGCAGCGCGGTGCGCAGCTCGTACTTGAAGGCCTGCACGCCGGTCGCGACCGGGTTCCCGCCGCTGATGGCGGCCGCCGCGAACGCCGCCAGCGCCACCGGGGGCGTGCTGTCGGCCATGATCCCGAAGTAGAACACGAACATGTGCACGGGCAGCATCTGCGCCGGGTTGCTGGTATCCAGGCCCGCGACCTTCGCGATGATCGGGACGATCAGGGCGCTCATCAGGATGTAGTTCGCGGTGGTGGGCAGACCCATGCCCAGAATCAGGGCGATCAGCTGCGCCATGAACAGCACCACCAGCACGGACGCGAACGTCGCCACCTGCGGCCCCGCGAAGGCCATCAGGGAGCGCACGCCGTCGCTGGCCAGCTGCACGATGTCTGCCAGTCCGAAGCCCAGGCCCGTGATGGTCACGATGCCCACGATGATCCCGGCGGCGGCCGTGGCAATGGCAATGCCGATCATGGACCGCGCGCCGCTCTCGAAAGCCTCGATCAGTTTGCGGCCGCCGTCCAGCAGGCCCCGGCCCGGGCCGCGACCGTCACGCGCGGCGAAGAAGGCTTCCTGCACGAACATCATGACCATCATCACGAAGATGGTGTTCAGCGCCACGCGTTCCGGCGTGGCGTCCGGGTTGATGGTCAGCGTGCCGATCAGGTACCCCAGCGGCAGCAGGTAGTACCAGCCGGACAGCAGTGTCTGTCGCACGCGCGGCAACTCGCTTTTCGGCAGGCCCCGCAGGTTCAGTTTCAGCGCCTCGATGTGCGTGACGACCAGCAGCGCCCCGTAACACAGGAACGCCGGGATGGCCGCCGCCAGGATCAGACTGCGGTACTCGATGTTCAGGTTCTGCGCCATGATGAACGCCGCCGCGCCCATCACGGGCGGCATCAGCTGGCCGTTGCTGGAGCTGGCGACCTCGATCGCACCGGCCTTCTCGGCGCTGTACCCCACGCGTTTCATGGTGCCGATGGTGATGTTCCCGCCGGTCACGACGTTACTGACCGCCGAACCCGAGATGATGCCGTTCAGGGCGCTGCTCAGCACGCTGGCCTTGGCCGGACCACCCCGGAACCCGCCCAGCAGGCCCTGCGCGACGTTCATGAACCACTCGCCGGCCCCCAGCTTGTCGAAAATCGCGCCGAACAGCACGAACAGGAACACGATCTGCGCGCTGACGCCGATGGCCGTCCCGAAGATCCCCTCGGTGTTCGCGAACAGTTGCCCCACCACCTGCGGCCACGTCTGCCCGGCGTGCAGTTGCAGTTGCGGTCCCAGGTCGCCCCGGATCAGGCCGCGCGGGCCGGTCAGGGCGTACAGCATGAACACGCCCGCCACGATCGGCATGGCAATCCCGATGGTGCGCCACGCGGCCAGCATCAGCAGGAGCACCATGCCGCTGCCCACCCACACGTCCGTGCTGGTCAGGACGCCGCCCTGCACGGTCGCGATCTGCGGGTACTGCGCGATCAGGTAGATGGCCGTGGCGGTCGCGCCGACGCCCAGAATCCAGTCGTACCAGGGCACGCGCGTCTGCGGGCGGCCCGGCGTCTTGCGGAACGGGAACACCAGGTACGCCAGCGCGAACGCGAACGACAGGTGCGTGGCGCGCAGCGTCAGCGTGTCGATGTTCCCGACCTGCGCGGCGTACATCTGGTACAGGCACCACGCGACGGCCAGCAGCGTCACCAGCCACTTCTGCGCGCCCTGAAGTTTCCGGCCGCCCGTCTCGGCCGCCTCGACCATCTCGATGGCGCGGCGCTCGCCGTCGGTCATCTCGGTGCCGGGCGGTGTCAGGGTCGGGTCTGAACTGATGGGTCTGGTGGGATCACTCATGGGTGGGGGGGTCTCCTTGGGCGGCAGCGGCCCTGAACAGGAACGGCGTGCGTCCGGACATCAACGGGTGGGGCCAGCCCGATCATTCCACGGCTGGCCCCGACTGTACCGGTTCAGGACGTTTCGCCCCGGACCGGCGTGCCTGCACTTACTTGACGTTCAGGCCTTTTTCCTTGAAGAACTTCACGGCGCCCGGGTGCAGCGGCGCGGGAATGCCCTTGACGGCCTTGGCGTAACTGAAGTTGGTGGCGAGGCTGGGGTGAATGCCCTTCAGGTCGGCCTCGTTGTCGAAGATGCCCTTCATGGCCTTGTAGATGGCGTCCTCGCTCATGGCGGTGCTGGTGACCAGGGTGGCCTGCACGGCGACGCTGGGCACGGTCGCGCCCACGCCCTTGTAGCTCTTGGCGGGAATGTTGTACCGCACGTAGAAGGGGTACTTCTTGAGCAGGCTGCTGGCCTGGTTGCCGCTGACCGGGACCATGTTCACGTCCACCGTCTGCGCGATCTGCGCGATGGCGCTGGCGCCCACGCCCACGGTGTAGAACAGCGCGTCGGCGCGCTTGTCCTGCATCAGGCTGATGCCCTGGCTGGGCGACACGCGCAGCGCCTGCCCCAGGTCGTCGAAGCCCAGGCCGTACGCTTCCATGACCTGCTTGGCGGTCAGTTCGGTGCCGGAGCCCAGGTCACCGATGACCACGCGCTTGCCTTTCAGGTCCGCGATGGTCTTGATGCCGCTGTCCTTGCGGGCCACGACGTGCAGCACTTCGGGGTACAGGACGGCCATGGTGCGCAGTTTGCTGTTCGCCTTGCCCTGGAACGCCTGGAGGCCCGTGCCCTTGTACGCGTAGTACACGACGTCGTTCTGCGCGACGGCCGCGTCGAGTTCGCCGCTGGCGATGGCGTTCACGTTGAACACGCTGCCGCCGGTGGAGCGGGCGTTGGCGCGCACGCCGCTGCCCGCATCGTTGAGCATCTTGGCCATGCCGGTCGCGACCGGGAAGTACACGCCGGTGGTGCTGCCCGACCCGATGGTCAGGAAGGTGGTGCCCTGGGCGAGGGCGGCGGCGGCGGTACCGAGAACGAGAACAGCGGTCAGCTGACGGGTGCTTTTCTTCATGGGAACTCCTGTCTGAAAGGTCCGGCACCCTGCGGGCAGCCTGAACCGTAAGTGAGAATAGAGGCTATCGTAGCATGTGCTCATGATGAGCAGCTGACCCGGCGGCCTCCCAGCGCTTCCCCGGCGGGTTTCGCGGCGCGGTCAGCAACCTTACGAACGAAACCCCCGCAGCCTGAATTCGTAACCCCGGCGCCGAGGAGGAATGCCCCCGGCCCGCCCCTGCCACGCGCGGCAGGTGAACGGTAGACTGCCGGGATGACGCACCCCTCCTCCCCGTCCCTCAGTAAAGAAGCTGCCGGCCCGGCCCCCCTGCCCGGTCAGACCCGCGCGCGTGCCGGGCAGAAGGACGGACCGCCCATCATCGACGCGCAGAACGTGCACAAGCACTTCGGGAGCTTCCACGCGCTGCGCGGCGTGAACCTGACCGTGCAGCCCGGCGAGGTCGTGGTCATCATCGGGCCGTCAGGCAGCGGCAAGAGCACCTTCATCCGCACCATCAACGCCCTTGACGCGCACGACGGCGGCAGCATCACCGTGGACGGCATCCCCCTGAACGGCAGGGGCAACCTGGACGCCATCCGCCGCGAGGTCGGCATGGTCTTCCAGTCGTTCAACCTGTTCCCGCACCTGACCGTCCTGGAGAACATCACCCTGGCTCCCACCCGCGTCCGCAAGGCCACCAGGGCAGACGCCGACAGGCGCGGCCTGGACCTGCTGCGCCGCGTGGGCATCGAGGAGCAGGCGCACAAGTACCCGGCGCAACTGAGCGGCGGGCAGCAGCAGCGCGTGGCAATCGCCCGCGCCCTGGCCATGGACCCCAAGGTGATGCTGTTCGACGAACCCACCAGCGCCCTGGACCCCGAGATGATCAAGGAAGTGCTGGACGTCATGAAGGAACTGGCCCTGAGCGGCATGACCATGCTGGTCGTCACGCACGAGATGGGCTTCGCGCGCGAGGTCGCCGACCGCATCCTGTTCTTCGACCAGGGCAACATCGTCGAGGACACCACCCCCGAGAACTTCTACCAGAACCCGCAGCACGACCGCGCCAAGCAGTTCCTCAGCAAGATCCTGGGCCACTGACACGGACTCCGATTGAATGGGCTGCAAAGCCGGTTCAATCCGAGCGGACGCGAGTAGGAGCCGAGCGGGTTCCGGGCGTGGAGCTGGCAATCCGGCGCCCTTCCGGGTGGAGGGCGAAACAAACGGAATCCGTATGACACACGCAGCACCACTGACACGCAGCGCCACTTGCATACAGCGCCGTCACGCGTCGCGGCGCAGTTTCCCGCACTGCCACCACGCGGCGGCGCACAGCACGCCGCTGACTGCGAACACGGGCGCGTACCCGACCCGGTCGGCCAGCAGTCCCCCGATCACCGGGGTGAACAGGGCCGCGCCGACCAGGGTGTTCAGCGTGCCGATGTAGCGGCTGCGGGCATCCTCGGGCGCGATGTTCAGCAGGTGGTTGGTGTGCCCCAGGTTGAAGCCCTGCGTGGCGACGCTGGACAGCACGAACACCCCCAGGTACGCCCAGGCGCCCAGGCCCAGCACGCCGACCGCGATGGCGTACAGCGGCGCTAGGCCGTAGAACACGCTGGCGTAGCGGATGATGCGCCGCGAACCTTTGCGTTCGGCCACGCGCTGCCACACCACGTTCGACAGGGGGGCCGCGCCGGTCAGGGCCATCACGAACACGCCCAGCGTCGCGGCCGGATAGTTCAGTTCCCGCAGGGCGTTCACGGCGAAGAACGGTTCGCTCATGCTGGCGGCGGCCAGCAGCAGGCGCACCGTCAGGAACGCCCGGAAGTGCGGGTCGCGCAGCGTGTCCGGAATGGCGCGGAACTCCGCGCGGGTGCCCTGCCGCGCCAGGGGCGGATCGGCAGGCTCGGTGACCAGTCCGAACACCCAGTACCCGAACGTGAACGCCGCCGTGCCCAGCGCGAAGATCAGCGCGTAATTCAGTGGGAACGGCAGGTCCGACGCCAGAATCCAGCGGACCAGCAGGCCCGCCCCGAACGCCAGCAGGCCGCCGTACAGGTTGCGCGTTCCGAAAAAACGCGGGCGGCGCGCGGACGGTACCGTCTTGCTGACCACCTCCAGGAACGGCAGGCCCGACACGCCGGACGCCAGGGCATTGACCAGCATGGCCAGCACGAACAGCGCCAGGCACAGCGCCGGGTTGCCTGTCAGCAGGGCCGCGATCAGGACCATCGCCACGTACGTGCTGGTCCGCACGAGCGCCGCCGAGCGGTACACCGGCAACTTGAACGGCAGGCTGCGCACCCGCGCGGCCACCAGCAGTTGCGGCAGCATCCACCCGCCGGCCGCGATGGCCGGCAGCAGCCCGATCACCCAGTTCGGCGCGCCCAGCCGTGACGCGAAGCCCACCACGACCACCGACACGTTCAGGAACCCGTCCCCGGTGAACACCGCCCAGCCGTTCAGGATGCCCAGCCGCTCGTTACGGTCCCAGGGGCGGGCAGGGGAGGGCGTCATGAGCGGCATTATCCGCGCCGCGCGCCGCCCGGCTACCGGCGTGGCCGCCAGCAGTTCCGCATGACCGGACAGCTCCCGTGCCCGTCAGCTCCCGTGCCCGTCAGCGCGTCAGCTGCCGGGCAGACGCAGGATGCCTTCCAGGGCGCTGTACGCCTCCGGGCGGGCCAGGAACACCAGTTCGTCCTGCGCGGTCAGGCGCAGTTCCGGGCGCGGCAGGCGCACCGAGCCGTCCCGGATGATCCCGACGACCTCCACGCCCGGCGGGAGGCTCAGGATGTTCAGGCGAGCGCCACGCCAGCCCGGCGGGACGGCCCGGCGGTACAGTTCACGCTCGGCGGTCGGGGCGGGCAGCAGGTCGCCGTCCAGTGGCAGGTCGCCCTGCTCCTGCCCCGGCTGCGCCTGCCCTGCCTGCGCCTGGGTGGTGTCCTGCGGGGCGTCGAAGGGCACGCCCGGCAGACCCGGCGTGGGGCGGCGCGGAATGAAGCGCACGGTGTCCGGCAGCCACGCGGGACCGGCGTGCACGGCGCTGTCCCGGCGCGCCTGGAGTTGCGACGGCAGGATGCCGCTGGTACCGCTCAGGACGTGCGCCACGCCACTGGCGACCAGCGCCATGGGCAGCAGCGTCTCGCCCCCCCACGCGACGGCCAGCAGCGCGGCGGCCAGCGGGACGTTCAGCGTGACGGTCAGGAACGCCACGGCCCCCACCATGCTGCCGGTCGCGGTATCCACGCCCAGCAGGCTGCTCAGGCCCGCGCCCAGCAGGCCGCCCACCCCCACGGACGGCAGCACCCCGCCGCCCAGCGCGATCTGCGTGCCGAGCGCCAGCAGCAACCAGCGCCACGCACTCTGCCCCAGACCCTCGGCGCCCATGAACCCGGCGGCGCCCAGCTGCACCCAGCCGCTCCCGTCACCCAGCACCGCCGGGGTGCTGAACACGGCGGCGGCGGCCGTCACGCCCCCGAAGATCAGGCCCAGCAGCGGCCGGAACCGCCCCTCGGACCACGCCTCCGGCACCACCCGGCAGGCCAGCAGCGACAGCCAGCCCAGCAGCGTGGCTGCCAGCGCCACCAGCAGGAACGCCGGGAACTGCGCGCTGGCCGGAACCTGCACGTCCGGGAAGGCCAGCAGCGGCGCGAACCCGAACGCCAGTCCGTACACGGCCGTTCCGGCCACGGCCGCCAGCACGCACGGCATGACCACCTCGAACTCGAACTCGAAGCGGCGGTACAGCACCTCGGCAATCAGGACCGCCGCGGCCAGTGGCGCGTGCAGCACCGCGCCCAGCGCCGCCGCCGCGCCCGCCAGGGTCAGGGTGCGGGCCTCGACGGCGTCCAGGCGGGTGACGCGCTGCATCAGGCGTGCACCCAGCTGCCCGGTCATGGTGAACGCCGAGTCCCGCCCGACCAGCAGGCCCGACCCGTACGCCAGCAGGGTCGCCGCGAGCGTCCGCACCTGCACCAGCGGCCCCGGCCACTGCCCGCGCGCGTGGTAGCCGCGCACCAGTTGCGTCAGCGGGTCGCCCGTGCGGGCCGGGACCAGCCACGCGTACAGCGCGCCCAGCAGCGGCAACGCCAGCAGCCCCCACGGGGCGGCCGTGCCGAACGCCATCATCAGGCCGCCCTCGCCGGTCGTGCCGGGCGGCGCGTAATCCGTGATCAGCGTGCCCAGCCGCACGGCGGCGTCCAGGGTCAGGCGCAGGATGATGCTCAGACCCCCGACCAGCGCGCCCAGCAGCACGCTGAGCACCACCAGCCGCCCGGTTTCCAGGCGGTTGAGGACGGCGCGGGGCAGAGGAGAACGCATTGCCCCGCATGCTAGAGCATTTGCCTGATCCCGGCACGCGCCTGGACGCAGGTGGGCCGCGCCGGACCGCCCGCCCCGGGCAACATGAACTCCGCCTTAACCCGCCAGGCCTCCACGCGGCGGCGCGGCGGCGCGTAAGATACACAGCGGTCGCCGGGAACGGCCCGCACCGTGCGGGACCGCCCACCCGGCCTGTAAAGGAGCTCATCATGGCCTACGAACTTCCCCAGCTGCCCTACGCCTACGACGCCCTCGAACCCCACATCGACGCGCGCACCATGGAAATCCACCACACCAAGCACCACCAGGCGTACGTGGACAACGCGAACAAGGCCCTCGAAGGCACCGAGTTCGCCAGCCTGAGTGTCGAGGAACTGATCACCAAACTCGATCAGGTGCCCGCCGACAAGAAAGGCGCGCTGCGCAACAACGCCGGCGGCCACGCCAACCACAGCCTGTTCTGGACCGTCATGGGCCCCCAGGGCAGCGGGCAACCGGCCGGTGAACTGGCAGACGCCATCAACGCCGCCTTCGGTTCCTTCGACGCCTTCAAGGAGAAGTTCGAGGACGCCGCCAAGACCCGCTTCGGCAGCGGCTGGGCGTGGCTGGTCGTCAAGGACGGCGCGCTGGCCGTCGTGAGCACCGCCAACCAGGACAGCCCCCTGATGGGCGAGGCCGTCGCCGGCGTCAGCGGCACCCCCATCCTGGGCGTGGACGTGTGGGAACACGCCTACTACCTGAACTACCAGAACAAGCGCCCGGACTACCTGAAGGCCTTCTGGAACGTCGTGAACTGGGACGAAGTCGCGCGCCGCTACACCGCCGCGAAGTAACCCCCACAAAGCAGCAGAAAGCGCCCCCGGCCATCACGGTCGGGGGCGCTTTCTGACTTGATCAGACCCGGCGGGCCGCGCGGGCCTTCAGGACAGCCGGGACGATCAGGGCAGCCAGGACGGTCAGCAGGATGAACACCGTCAGCGGGCTCTGCAGGAAGATGGCGGGGTTGCCGTTACTCTGCTGCAACGCCGTGCGGAACTGACTCTCGGCGACCGGCCCCAGGATCACGCCGATGATGGCGGGCGTGACCGGGAAGTCGAAGCGGCGCATGCCGTACCCGATCACGCCGAAGATGGCGAGCAGGATCAGGTCGAACACCGAGTTGTTCAGGGAGTACACGCCGACCGTGGAAAAGACCAGAATCCCGGCGTACAGGAACGGGCGGGGAATCAGCAGCAGCCGTGCCCAGACGGGGGCCAGCGGCAGGTTCAGGGCGAGCAGCATGACGTTCCCGATGTACAGGCTGGCGATCAATCCCCACACGAGGTCGCCGTTCGTGACGAACAGCAGCGGCCCCGGTTGCAGGCCGTACTGCTGGAACGCGGCCAGCAGGATGGCGGCGGTGGCGCTGGTGGGCAGGCCCAGCGTCAGCAGCGGCACGAGCACGCCCGCCGCACTGGCGTTGTTCGCGGCTTCCGGCCCGGCGACGCCCTCGATGGCGCCCTTGCCGAACTCTTCCGGGTGTTTGCTCAGGCGGCGTTCCAGGGTGTACGACAGGAACGTGGGAATCTCGGCGCCGCCGGCGGGAATCGCGCCGAACGGGAAGCCCAGCGCCGTGCCGCGCAGCCAGGGTTTCCAGGAGCGCCGCCAGTCTTCACGGGTCATGCTGGCGTTGCCGTCCAGCTTGATCACACTGGCCTTGTCCTTGCGCAGGCGGCTGGCGACGAACAGCGTTTCACCCACGGCGAACAGGCCGATCACGACCGTGACGAACTCGATGCCGTCGAGCAGTTCCGGGCGGCCCAGCGTGAAGCGCGCCTGCCCGCTCTGCAGGTCCGTGCCGACCAGCCCGATGGTCAGGCCGAAGAACAGGCTGATCAGGCCGCGCAGCGGGGACGCGCCGAAGGTGGCGCTGATGGTCACGAACGCCAGCATGATCAGCGCGAACTTGGCGCTGGGCGGAATCATGACAGCCACGTTGGCAATGGCGGGCGCGGCGAAGGTCAGCAGGATCGTGCCGATGGTGCCGGCCACGAACGACCCGATGGCGGCCGTGGCCAGAGCGGCGGCCGCACGCCCCTTGCGGGCCATCTTGTTGCCTTCGAGCGCCGTGATGATCGAACTGCTCTCGCCGGGCGTGTTCAGCAGGATGCTGGTGGTGCTGCCGCCGAACATGCCGCCGTAGTAGATCCCGGCGAACATGATGAACGCACTCACGGGCGGCAGTTGCGCCGTGACGGGCAGCAGCAGCGCGACCGTCAGGGCCGGGCCGATGCCGGGCAGCACGCCCACCAGGGTGCCCAGCGTCACGCCGATCAGCGCCCACAGCAGGTTCAGGGGCGTCAGGGCCGTCTCGAAGCCCGCCAGCAGGGAGGTGACGGCGTCCATCACAGCACCCCGTTCAGAACGCCGGGCGGCAGGGTCAGGCCCAGGCCGCGCGTGAACACCACGTACGTGACGAGCGCCACGGCCAGCGCCACGCCGCCCAGCAGGGGCAGGCGCCGCTCACCGAACGCGAAGCCCACACTGAAGTACATGATGGCCGTGCCGAGCACGAACCCCAGCGGTTGCAGCAGCGCCGCGCCCAGCAGGAACCCACCCAGGATGATGCCCGGCTGGCGCAGGTCCGGCTGGGCGTCCGGGTCGGTGTCCTCCTCGGCGGCCGGTTCGGCCCGGCCGCCACGCAGGACGTTCACGGTCAGCAGGACGCCCAGCACGAGCGTTCCGACCGACACGATCAGCGGGAACACGCGCGGGCCGACCACCGCGTTGATCCCGAACGGAATCCGCAGCGTGCCGGCCAGCAGCAGCGCGCCCAGCAGGACGACGCCCAGCGCGACCAGCAGGTCCGGGACGCTCAGGCCGGGCCGCGCGGAAGGGGCCGCAGGAGCAGGTGGGATGGGGGGGACGGTGGAATCAGACATGAATCGAACCTCGTGTGGAGACCATGGATAAAGGAAGCAGGCACAGCAAGCCGGGCGGGGCGAAGGAAACTCGCCGCCGCCCGGACCGCTGAAAAAGTCGGTGTTACTTGGCGTTATTTGACAAGGCCGATGTCTTTCAGGATCTCGCGGGTGCGGACCGCTTCGAGTTTCAGGAACACGTCGAATCGGCTGCCGCTCATGTACAGGTCCGTCCAGTTACGGGTCTTGAGGGTGTCCTTCCAGGCCTTGCTGGTGTGCAGTTTGTCCATGGCGCTGACCAGAGTGGCCTTCTGGCTGCCGCTGATGCCGGGAGGGGCGACGATGCCGCGCCAGTTGGCGAGGTCCACGTTGAAGCCCTGCGATTTCATGGTGGGCACCGGAATCCCGGCCTGCGCCTTGGGCGCGCTGATGCCCAGGGCGCGCAGTTTCCCGGCCTTGATCTGCGCCTCGAACTCGCCGTAACCGGCGACGCCCGCCGCGACCTGGTTGCCCAGCACGGCCGCCAGGGTCTCGCCGCCGCCGCTGAACGGCACGTAGTTCATCTTCTTCGTGTCCACGCCCGCCGCCTTGGCGAACAGGCCGACCAGCATGTGATCGGTGCCCCCGGCGCTGCCCCCGGCGAAGGCCAGGGCGTTGTTCGCCTTCCAGGCGGCTGCAAGGTCGCCCAGCGTCTTGTAGGGGCTGCTGGCGGGCACCACGATGACCTCGTACTCGCCGGTCAGGCGGGCGATGGGCGTCACGCGGCTCAGGTCCACCTTCGAGGAGTTCGTCTGGATGGCGCCGACCATCACGAGGCCCATGGTCATCAGCAGGTTGCCGTCGCCCTTGCTGTTGTACAGCTGCGCCAGCCCGATGGTGCCGCCCGCGCCGGGCACGTTGAACACCTGCACGGGCTTGGCGATGCCCTCGTCCTGCATGACGGTCTGAATGGCGCGGCTGGTCTGGTCCCAGCCGCCGCCGGGGCTGGCGGGCGCCATGACGCGCAGGTTCAGGTTCTGCGCGGCGGCGGGAGTGGCGGCGCCCAGCAGGGCGGACAGGGCAAGGGCAGCAGTTTTCACGTTCATGGTGAACCTCCGGGGGGTGGGCTGCCGCTCGGTCGGGCAGCCGGTCTGGGTTGTGAGTACCCGGTCACCCTACCCTCATGCGCCCTTCACTGCAAGGCGTTTGTTGCGTGCAGCACGGTATTCTTCGCGAACGGAACGCACGCGCGTGAACAGAATGAACACAACCGGCCCCGCCCCGGCCCGCCCCCTAGAATCAGGGCCGGTACCCATGCCCGTGTTCTCCCGACGCCCTGACCTGCAGGGCCGCCTCGTGCGGCTGCACCTGCTGGTGCTGTGCGCCATGACGCTGCTGCTGGTCGCCGTGCAGACCGCGCAACTGTACGGCGAGGCCCGCGAACGCCTGGGCGAACGCGCCCTGACCGCCAGCCGCATCGTGTCGCGCCTGCCGGACGTGATCGCCGGAGCGACCCGCGCCGTCCCGGACGCCACCCTGAACGCCCGCGTGAACGCCCTGCGCGCCGAGGCCGAAGCCGACTTCATCGTGGTCGGGGACCGGCGTGGCGTGCGGCTGGCGCACCCGCTGCCCGAACGGCTGGGCCGCCCCATGGAAGGCGGCGACAACGCCCTGCCGCTGGCCGGGCAGGAGGTCGTGAGCGTGGCGCGCGGCAGCCTGGGCCTGAGCGTGCGCGGCAAGGTGCCCATCTGGGCGGGCGGCGTGCGCGGCGGGCAGGTCGTGGGCGTGGTCAGCACCGGGTACCTGATGCCGCAGGTGTGGCACCTGGTGCTGGGCGCGCTCGTCAGCCTGCTGCCGTGGTTCGTGCTGGCGCTGGCGCTGGGCACCCTGGGGGCCGTGTGGGCCGCGCGGCGCCTGCGGGCCGAGATCCTGAACCTGGAACCCGAACAGATCGCCGCGCTGGTCAGCGAGCAGCGGGCCGTGCTGGCCGCGCTGCGCGAGGGCGTGCTGGCCGTGAACGCCGCCGGGCAGGTCACGCTCAGCAGCGACCGCGCCGCGAGCATGCTGGGCCGCGCCGACCACGCCCCGCTGGCGCAACTGTGGCCGGAACTGGCCCGCCTGACCGACCCCGGCGCGCCGGGCCGCCACCAGAACCTCGAACTGACCCTGCGCGGCCAGCCGGTCCTGGTGAACCTCGAACCGCTGGACAGCGGCGGGTTCGTGGCGGGCTTCCGGGACCGGGCCGAGGCGCTGGCGCTGGCCGAGGAACTCACGCACGCACGCGGGTTCGTGGACGTCCTGCGCGCCCAGACGCACGAGTACCAGAACCGCCTGCACGTCCTGTCGGGCCTGCTGCAACTCGGGCGGGGCGAGGAAGCCCTGCGCGTCCTGAACGCCGAAATTCACGCCGACTCCCAGTTCCGGCAACTGCTGCGCGACGTGCAGGTGCCCCGACTGGTCGCGCTGCTGGCCGGGAAACGCGAGCGGGCGCAGGAACTCGGCATCGACTTCCAGGTGGCCGAGGGCAGCAGCCTGGGACCGCAGTGGGAACGGCACGCGGACACGCTGGTCAGCGCCGTCGGAAACCTCACCCAGAACGCCTTCGAGGCGCTGGGCGGCCAGCCCGGACAGGTCACGGTCCTGATCGGCGAGGACCCGGAAGGCATGCAGATCGAGGTCGAGGACAGCGGCCCCGGCGTGCCCCCCCACCTGGACGCGCGGCTGTACGGGCGCGGCGTGAGCAGCAAGGGCGAGGGCCGCGGCTACGGCCTGCACGGCGTGACCGTGCGCCTGCACGCCCTGGGCGGCGAACTGCGCCACACCCGCCGGGACGGACGGACCGTGTTCCTGCTGAGCCTGCCGCTGCCCGCACCCCTGCGCCCAGCGCCGCGCGCCCCCACCCCACACCCCGCCGGAGAGACCCCATGAACCCAGCCGCCGCGCCCGCCCCCACCCGAGTCCTGCTGGTCGAGGACGACCTGCGCGTCGCCCGCGTGAACCGCGAACTGCTGGAACGCGACCCGGACGTGCACGTGGTCGGCAGCGCCGCCACCTGCGCCCAGGCCGACGCCCTGGCCCGCGCCCTGAGCCCCGACCTGATCCTGCTGGACGTGCACCTGCCCGACGGCAGCGGCCTGGGCCTGCTGCGCCACTGGCGCACCCAGGGCCTGACCACCGACGTGGCCCTGATCACCGCCGCCGACGACGAGGCCAGCGTGCGACTGGCCCTCGCGCACGGCGCGTTCGACTACCTGATCAAACCGTTCACCGGCGCGCGCCTGAACGACCTGCTCGCCCGCCACCGCGCCCGCCATCACGCCCCGCACCCTGCCGACGCCGGTCGCCTGGACCAGGGCCGCCTGGACCGCCTGCTGGGCCTCGGCCCGACCCTGCCCAGCCTGCCGCGCGGCATCGACCCGAACACCCTGGAGCGCGTGGCGCAGGCCCTGCACGGCGCCCCGCACCCCGTCAGTGCCGAGGACATCGGCGAGCAGGTCAGCCTCAGCCGCGTGACTGCGTGGCGGTACCTGGAGTACCTCGTGCGCAGCGGCGCCGCCCGCCTGGACCACCAGTACGGGCAGGCGGGCCGCCCCGCCAAGCTGTACCGCCCCAGCGGCCCGCCGGACGAGCAGCCCTGACAATCGGTGCTGACAACCGGTGCTGACGACCCGTGCTGACGACCAGCCCTGACGACCGGCGACATGCCCTGACCAGCCGCCTCCCGCCAGGGCCTTCAGGCCGCGCTGACCGTGCGCTTACCTGCCCGGCCCGCCCGGCTCCTACACTGAGAGGCGAATGCGCGCCCTGCCCCTGCTTCTGCTGCTGATTCTCACGGCGTGCGCCCCACGGTTCACGCCGCAGGCCGCGCGCACGCCGCTCCTGAACCCGGCAGGTCCGCCGCCCGACGTGGTCATCCTGGCCGTGTCCGGCCGGTGCAGCCCCCCCTGCCTCGCCCCGCGCGACAACGTGGACTACCTGTCCGCGCGCGGCACGCTGGACGCCCTGGCCGACGTGTTCGCCGCGCGCGGCCTGAACGTGCAGGTCAGCGGGTACGCCAGCCACCCGGCCGCGCAGTTCCGGTCACCGTTCATCAGCGCCGACCAGCGCGGGTACGCCGCGGTACAGGCCGACCTGAACGCCATCAAACCCTGGCTGCGCGGCCCCCGACCGCCCCGGCTGGTGCTGCTGGGGCACTCGCAGGGCGCCGTGTGGCTGCACCACCTGACCCGCGTGAACCCGGACGTGACCTTCGACGTGCAGGTCGACCTGGACGCCATCTGCGTCGGCTGGCGCAGCGATTTCTGGACGCTGCTGCGCGGCCGGGACCAGACGCCCAGCCTGCTCGAAGCCTGCGACCAGATTCAGGTGAACGGCGCGCGCCGCAACATCAAGGACGTCGTGTGGCCCAACGTGACCGTGAACCTCGAAGTGCAGAGCAAACGCTACCCGGCCCGCAGCGGCACCGGCGGTCTGCCCGTGAACTACCTGTTCGACCTGAGCGGCAACACCCGCCTGGACGGCACCCGCCAGGGCCTGCAACTGTTCGTGTCGTCCCGCGAGGACCACAGCGCCGTCACGACGCCCCACAGCGACGCGCTGGCCTGGGTGAACGCCCGCCTGACCCGGGTCGTGCAGGCCTGGGAACCCGCCCTGCCGTCCGCGCAGCCTGCCCAGCCGCTCGCGCAGCCCTGACCTCGCCCCGGCTCAGCGCGGGTCGGAGCCTTCTCCAGTTGCCCCTTCTTCAGGGAGTGTGCGGCGGTCGGCCAGCCACGCGGCGGCCTCGCTGGCGGGCAGCAGCCGGGCGCCCCGGTCCGGCGGGAACCAGTCCAGCAGCGCCTGCACCGCCGCCGGGTCCAGCGGCGTGCCGGGCGCGGCCGGGCGCGCGTCGAAGATCACCTTGTGATCCCCGTCGAGCAGGTGCAGCAGACCCGCCGGGGCCAGCCTGAGGCGCGTCCCGACCGGCAGCGGGCCGCCCAGCCACACGGCGTCCACCTCGGCGTCGTCGGCGGGATTCAGGGTGCCGGGCACGCAGCCGTAATTGACGGGTGCCTTCCACGCCTCGGTCCTGAGCGGTTCGAGCTGCCCGCCGCGCCAGATGAAGCGCTCGCGGGTACCGGCGGTCCACTCGATCACGCCGTCCCAGGTGCCCGTGCTGGCGGCACTCACGGCGCGACCTCGTACAGTTCGACCTGCCTCAGCACCGTCCCACCGAACGACAGGACCGCGCGGTACGTGCCGGGCTGCGCGGCCGCCCACCTGAAGGTCGCGGCGCGCTGCGCGCCGTCCAGGTACACGCTGTCGCTGCCCAGCAGTCGCCCACCGTCGAACCAGCGGACAGTCAGGAAGCCCGGCTCGAAACGGCCGTCCACCTGCGCCGAGAGGTTCAGGGTCTCGCCACGCCGTTCCAGCGTGGCGTTCGTGAGGCGTACCGGCAGGTCCACGTTCACCTGAGCGGGAATCAGTGGCACGAACGTGTAACGGCAGCCGCCCAGCAGCGGCGCGCACGCCAGGGCAACGAGGAGCAGGGCAGGGCGGACCATGCGCCCAATCTACCGTCCCGCCCGTCCCGCCGGACTGCTGGCGGATCACTTCAGGCGGTGGTCCTCGATGAAGCGGATGACCTGCGCGCGCGTGTCGCCCAGGAACGTCAGCGGCCGGGCCATGGCCGCGATGATCGTGATGTGCCCCACGCGCGGCAGCACCTTCAGTTCCACCGGCACGCCCGCCGCGCGCAGGGCGCGTTCCATGTTCACGCCGTTGTACGCCTCGACCGTGTCGTCGTTCTGCGCGACCAGCAGCAGGTGCGGGGGCGCGTCGGCGCGCACGTGGCGGTCCGGCATGACCTCGGCGGGCGTGGCATCCTTCGGGAACGCGACCGCCGACTGGAACGACCGGAAGTCGAAGGAGTACGGCCCGGCCACGCCGATCACGCCCCGGATGCTGCCGACCGGCACGTTCACCTCGGTCAGCCAGCGGGCGTTGTCGACCATCTCGACGGCGTTGAATCCCCCGGCCGAGTGGCCCATCACGAACAGGTTGTCGGGGTTGCCGCCGAAGGTCCTGGCGTCGGCGCGCAGCACTTTCAGGGCCTGCGCGGCGTCCTGCACGTACGACGGGTACACGTTCTGCGGCGCGAGGCGGTAACTCATGACGCCCGTCACGTACCCGGCGCGCGCCAGGGATTCCCCGACGAACTTGTGGCCGTCCTTGTCGCCGCCCTGCCAGGAGCCGCCGTGGATGAACAGCACGACCGGCGCGCCTGCCGCGTTCTGCGGCGCGTAGATGTCCATGACGTTGCGGGCGTCCGGGCCGTACGACACGTCGCGTTTAACGCTCAGGCCACCCGTGCTGATCACGTTGTTCAGGAAGCCCTGCGCGCCGTCACGTGAGCAGGCGGCCAGGGACAGGCCCAGGGCCAGCGCGCCCGCCCCGAGGATCAGGCGGCGGACAGCGGGGCGGCGGGAGGCGCGGGGAGGGTGGGGGGAAGCGTTCATCCGCGCAGGCTAGAGTCCCGCCCGCGCGGACTGCTGCGTGCCGGGGCACACTCGGCCCTTAGGAGGCCTTGATGGACGCCCGCCGCCAGGGCGGGTGCGGGCGCACACTCGGGCCGGGCCGGGCCGCGCTAGCCTGCGGCCCAGATGACCGCCGACGCCCCCCTCCTGTCCGGGCCGCCCACGGACGCCCTGATCGTCGGCGCTGGCCCCGCCGGACTGGCCCTGGCCGCCGAACTGACCGCGCGCGGCCTGAGCGTCCGCGTGACCGACCCCCACCCGCACGCCCCGTTCCCCGCCACGTACGGCGCGTGGCATGGCGACCTGCCCGGCTGGGCGCAGGCCTGCGCGGCGCACACCTGGGCGGACGTGCGCGTGCACACCGGGCCGCAGCCCACGCCGCTGCTGCGCCCGTACACCCTGCTGGACAACACGGCCCTGCGCGCCGCGCTGCTGGGCCGGGCCGGGCCGGGGCTGACCCTCACGGCCGCGCGGGTGGACGGCGCTGAGAGGGTGAATGGGGCCGCCCGCACGGACGGCGGCTGGACCGTGCAGGGCACCCGGGACGGCCAGCCCGCCCGCTGGGAGGCCCGCGTGGTCATCGACGCCAGCGGGCACCGGCCCGCGCTGCTGCGGCAACCGGACCGCCACCCGGACGGCGCGGCCCTCCAGACCGCGTTCGGGATCGTGGCGACCTTCGACCGGCCGCCCAGCGCGCCCGGCGCGGCCGTCTGGATGGACTACCGCGCCCCGCACGGACCGGGGGATACCCCCACCTTCCTGTACGCCATGCACCTGGGCGGCGACCGTTACTTCGTGGAGGAAACCAGCCTGATCGCCCGGCCCGCCCCCACCCGCCAGACCCTGGAGGCCCGTCTGCACGCCCGCCTGCACGCCCAGGGCACCCCTGCGCGCGAGGTCCTCAGCGAGGAGTGGGTGTCGTTCCCGATGAACACCGCGCCCCCCGCCCCGGACGGCGTGCTGGCCTTCGGGGCGGCAGCCGGGATGGTTCACCCGATCAGCGGCTTTCAGGTGGCGGGCGCGCTGCGGGACGCCCCCACCCTCGCCGACGCCATTGCCGGGGCGCTGCGGGACGGGCGTGACCCCACGCGGGCCGGCTGGGACGCCCTGTGGCCCCCGGAGCGCCGCGCCGCCCGCGCCGTGCATCTGCTGGGCGTGCAGGCCCTGCTGAACCTGCCGCCGCGCGCGCTGCCCGCGTTCTTCGCGGCGTTCTTCGCGCTGCCGCCCGCGCGCTGGCACGCCTTCCTGGACCCGCGCACGCCGCCCGGCCCGCTGGCGCGCACCATGCTGCGGCTGTTCGCGCACGCGCCCGTCCACGTGCGCCTTCCGCTGGCCCGCGCCGCCCTGCGGCACGCCGGGACCAGCCTGCACGCCCTGAACGCCGCCGCGCGTACACTGACCGCATGAGCCTCCTGGACATGATCGGCCCCGTCATGATCGGCCCCAGCAGCAGCCACACGGCGGGCGCGTGCCGCCTGGGACTGGTCGCGCACCACCTGCTGGGCGAGGCGCCGCGCGGCGCGGTCATCGACCTGCACGCCTCGTTCGCCAAGACTGGGCGCGGGCACGGCACGCACCTCGCGCTGATCGCCGGACTGCTGGGCATGGCCCCCGACGACCAGCGCCTCCCGCACGCCTTCGCGCAGGCGCAGGAGGCCGGACTGACCTTCGAATTCCGCGATACGGACCTGGGCGACGTGCACCCCAACACCGCCCGGATCGCCGTGAAGGGCGACAGGCAGGCCGTGACCGTGCAGGGCAGCAGCACGGGCGGCGGCGTGATCCAGGTCGCGCAGGTGCAGGGCCTCGGCGTGAACTTCAGCGCCGCCAGTCCCACCGCACTGCTGCGCTACCACGACGCGGTCGGCATGATCGCCCGTATCGCCAGCACCATCGCCGCCGACGGCGTGAACATCGCCACCCTGACCTGCACCCGCGACACGCGCGGCGGGCAGGCGCTGCTGGCCATTGAACTCGATCAGGCCCTGAGCCCCGAGGCGCTGGCGTTCCTGAACCGTTGGCCCGACGTGAACTGGGTGCGGATGCTGCCCAAACTGATGGACGGCTAAGTACGTTGAAGCTACCATTGCGAGATTCCGGGAAAGCGCCGGAATCTCTCCATTCCCGCTTCAACGTACTTCTTCTGCTACGCGCTCCGCGCGGTTTATCTAAGTACAACGCACCAAAGAAGTAGACTTGGGCATGGCCCGTTCCCATCGGCGCATTGAGATTTCGGAAGA